>CAJXCR010000100.1 GCA_913051825.1 uncultured Halieaceae bacterium | reverse complement strand
AGGATTGAGCACAAAAAAATCCATCGCTGATTGCGCCCAAAAAGAAGCAAAAATAACTGCAAAAGAACTAAAGAGAATCGAAAAAAATAAAAAACCTTTTCCTATAGGAGTTAACTCCTTCTTGAGTGCCCATGCGACAAGTCGAAAAACCCAAACAAAAAATCCAGCCCAATAATAAATATAATCAATCTTTTGAATATCATCGTAATAATAGAGCTCATACCAATAAGTACTCCACACAGTCTGCCAGAGAAAGTAAATGCCTACCTTGTGCAGTAATATCCAATGTTTTGGATTCATTCTTCGGCGCACCGGATAAAGCGACGTGAAAGTCATCGCTATTAAAAAGATATAACCAGGAATCTGGATAATGACATCTGAAAGAAGATACACCTCATTGATATAATAATCTGTGAAACCAAACACCAACCATACGATAAAAGTAAGCTGCCAAGTCATCCCGACCGAGAAGCACAATCCAAAAAAGCGCCGATATTTCATCAACAAAGGACTAATAGAGCCTGGGAATAGGCTTCTAATCGCTGATGTTGCAAATGCGAGATAGAGCCAAGGAACTGACCACCAGACCGAATACTGAATCATCGCTGAAACCGCCGGACCATCTATTATTTGAATGTTGTTCATCTCCCAGATGACAGCCGAACCGATGACTACGCTCATAATGGCAAGTAGTATCCAATCACTTTTCAGCAAACGGCTCATTTTTTGATCTTTTCCCATCCTAGAGACTCAGCAAGATTTTTGGTAATTACAAACACTCAGATTTAAATTGGCTCAATAGACGTTTTGCCTCCTTTGGAGCAATTGCATCTATTGATGCTATATAAGTTAAAGACGAGATTGTAATTCATGAGGATAGTTACTAATTTGAAATCAAACAAGTTATTGTAATTAATCAAATACAACGAAAAGTAAGCCTGATAAAATCACGCAAAATTTTTTATGAGATTTAGTAATGTTCGGCCTAAGCTTTCCTAAAAACACTCGCGAACACACTCACTCCTACTACGCCGCTAGTATCAAGTATGAAGACCAATATCCCACTTTAATGGGAAATGTTGAGACAGACATTTGTGTAGTTGGCGGGGGCTTTACCGGAGTTAATACCGCTCTCGAGCTTTCTGAGCGTGGATTCAACGTCGTGCTAGTGGAGGCCAATAGAATCTGCTGGGGTGCTAGTGGACGCAATGGCGGCCAGATAATTGGAGGCGTAGGAGGTGGTGGAGATAGATTTCAAAAATCTATCGGAGATGATGGTGTAGAAGAGCTTTATAAAATGGGAATCGAGTGTGTTGATATCATACGAGATCGAATCGATAAATATTCTATAGACTGTGACCTACGCTGGGGCTATTGCGATGTAGCACTGAAGCCTAGACATATGCGCTGGCTAGAAGAAACATTCAAAGAAGAGCAAGACAATAATTATCCGCACCCCCTAAAATTATTGAATGCCGAGGAACTGAAAGAATATGTCGGTTCCGATGTTTATCTTGGCGGCATGTACAACGCAACCGGCGGTGGCCATTTACACCCTACTAATCTCTGCCTAGGGGAAGCAAGGGCAGCGGTAGATCATGGCGCGGTATTATTTGAACAGTCTCGAGTGCTAAAGATTGATTATGGAGCTCCATCAATATTGCATACAGAGCACGGATCCGTAAAAGCAAAAAAAGTTGTCTTATGTGGTAATGCATACATGGAAAACCTCGTACCTAAACTAGCGAAACGGGTACTCCCGGCAAGCACCTGCGTGGTCGCAACAACGCAGCTATCCGAATCGTTAGCAAAGTCTATTCTCCCTAAAAATGTGGCCGTGTGCGATCCTAGAACCGCTCTGGATTACTTTAGACTTACCGAAGATCGAAGACTGCTATTCGGTGGTCTATCCAACTACACAGGCTTAGTTCCAAGTGACTATAAAAACGTCATGTACAAAAAGATGCTTAAGGTATACCCACAACTTGAAGGCATTGAAATTGATTACGCTTGGGATGGACAAATGGGAATTGGGATCAACAGAATGCCGCAACTTGGAAAGCTTACTGATAATGTTTATTTTATCCAAGCATATTCCGGTCATGGAGTAGCTCCTACACACATGATGGCTCGAATCACTGCTGAGCATATTGCAGGAGAAAACAAACGATTTGATATCATGGCAAAGATCCGTCATTGGCCTTTCCCAGGTGGTCGATTCTTGCGACGCCCTGGAATGGCTTTAGGAATGCTCTATTTCAAAGCCCTAGACTTTTTTTAGCGTCAGACCTAAGGGACCTATCCGAACCTTACACCAATAACTAACACTGAAGCTCTGCTAAGTCCCTGTAAAATTCTAGTGCTTCTGGATTAGCTAAGGAATCGGTATTTTTAACTGCCTCACCATGCACCACTTTGCGCACCGCCACCTCTACTATTTTTCCACTGAGGGTTCTAGGAATATCTGGCACCTCAATTATCTTAGATGGAACATGCCTCGGGGTAGCATTTGCTCTTATAGTTTTCTTTATTTTATCAACCAGCTGCTCATCAAACGTTAGCCCTTCTTGAAGACGAACAAACAAGACAACACGAGAGTCATCCTTCCATTGTTGACCAATCGCTATACTTTCCAGAACACCATCAACTTTTTCAACTTGCCGGTAGATTTCGGCAGTACCTATTCGCACCCCTCCTGGGTTAAGAACTGAATCAGATCGACCGTGAATAATGACTCCACCCTCTTCCGTAAGTTCTCCATAATCTCCATGTGCCCATACGTTGTCATATGTAGAAAAATAGGCGTCTTTAAAATTTAAATCATCTTTATCATTCCAAAACCCCACCGGCGAAGATGGAAATGCCTGGGTGCAAACTAATTCTCCCTTCGCGTCAAAAATAGACTTACCATCTTCATCGAACATTTCGACCGCCATTCCTAAACCCCGGCACTGAAGCTCTCCTCTAAAAACTGGAAGAAGGGGATTGCCTAGGGCAAAGCAGGAGACAATATCGGTTCCACCAGAAATCGAAGAAAGACACACATCTTCCTTTATATCTCTATATACGTAATCAAAACTTTCATGAGATAACGGCGATCCCGTGGAAAGTATGGTTCTTAAACTACTAAGGTTGTTTCTCTCTCTGGGTTTGAAACCTTCTTTTTCAATGGCAGACAGATACTTAGCACTGGTACCAAATACCGTAATTCTTTCGTTTTCTGCTATATCCCAAAGCACCTCTGGCCCAGGATAAATAGGAGCTCCATCATACAAAACCAATGTCGATCCAACTGCCAACCCTGAGACCAACCAATTCCACATCATCCACCCACAGGTAGTAAAATAAAACAACGTATCCTCGCGTTTCAGATCTGTATGTAACAAGTGCTCTTTCAAATGCTGTATTAACGTTCCGCCAACCGAATGCACGATGCATTTCGGAATTCCTGTTGTTCCCGAAGAATACAAAATATAAAGCGGATGGTTAAATGAGACTTGTGCAAATTCTATAGATCTTGGCTTATAACGACTTAATGCACCCTCCCATTCAATCGCATTCGCTTGATGGACTAAGAGGCTATTTTCATAACCACCCAAAAAATTCACTACTAGAATAGATTCGATGGAGGTTATCTTATCTCCAATCTCCTTAACTCGAGATGCAGTGTCTATTTTTTTTCCATTATAAAAATAGCCATCTGTGGCTATAAGTACTTTGGGTTTTATCTGATTAAATCTATCAAAGACACCGTTTATACCAAAATCAGGTGAACATGAAGACCAAACTGCCCCAAGGCTGCTTGTCGCCAACATACCAATAACAGATTCTATCGTGTTAGGCATGAATGCAGCGACTCTATCGCCTTCATGGACATCCATGACTCTTAGAACCTGAACTAACTGACTCACCTGATTGTATAGATCCTGATATGAAATCTCTTTCCTGTCACCACTTTCACCATAAAAAACCAGGGCTATCTTTTCTTTTGTTTGATCATCACCCGCGGGAGATAGAAGGTTCTCTGCAAAGTTTAACTCGGCACCTTCAAACCATAAGGCACCTGGCATTTTAGTAAAATCGTCCACCACAAATTTGTAAGGCTTGGAAGCAATGATCTCGCTAAACTTCCACATAGCTTCCCAGAAGCATGAGGGATTATCGATACTCCATCGGTATAAGGATTCGTAGCTTTGGCCAACAAAATCAAATTTCTCTCGAGCGAAAATTATGAAATTATTCATATTTGATTGCTCAATACGAGAGGGATCTGGTTTCCAAACAGGTTCTTTCATTTATATTTAGTATATCAACAGTTTGTTAAATCATTATTTGGGAAGTATGAAATCACCATGGGGCTTCACCGGCATTTATTTAGTATTGGAATAGTTCTCTAACTTATTACTAGCGTACAGCCTGTATATTTACCTTCTTCTGCGCCAAAAGTCCCGGCAAAAGAAGGAGCGCACTGACGATAAATAACACCGTAGCCACCAGATAAACATTATCGTAATTACTTAAACTAAGAATGTATGCCGCCACACTCGGTCCTATCGCTGTTCCAACCATCTGCATTGACACACCCCAAGTGACTATGCGTGCCGTGCGATCGAAATCTGCCAAGGTCGCCAACAGATAGGGCATGCTTAGGTTCCACAATAAATTAAAGAGATAAACACCAGCACTATAATAAAAATAGTCAACTACACCCACGAGAAGATAAACACTCAAACCTCCCCCTAACAAGCCAACCATTAATGGAATAATTCTTCCAATTTTCAGCTGCAAAATAACCGCAATCAGAGCTCCTGCTATTCCCAGGAATTGGGAGATAGTCAAAACATTTGCTACACCTTGCTCAGAGATATTTGCCTCAAGACCTAGCAAAAAGAGGTATGCCCAAGTAATCCCAATAGCAACATTGTAGAGCAAAATTGCGGCTAAAGACGTTCCCTTTATAGCGGAGGTATAGTCGGCTGCATCAACAACTGAATCAGCTTCCTTTTCACTCTCGCCAGTGGGTAAAAATCTGACAAAGCAAATGCCGGACAAACAAAATAGTGCGAAGAATATAAGCACACCATCCATACCTATTGACTCAAAAGCGGTAGGCATCACTAGCAATCCCAAAGCTCCATAGATCAAAACCCAGGTGATTGCATACCCAAAATTTCGATCAGCTTTTTGCGTCAATCCCATCATCGTAAAACCCAAAGAAATGACACCACCAGATCCAAGACCTGTAATAAATCTCGTGGCACGAAGCGTATCAAAGTCAGTTACCGATAAAGAAAGTAGATTACCAATACTGCTCAGACTCAAACATAAGACAGCAAGTATTCGCCAATTAAATTTAGAAGAGATCAACACCATAACGATGGTACTTGCTGCCACCCCAAACATTTCTGTTGAGGCAATATATCCCGATTGAATCTCATCAAAGCCTAGGTATTGAACTAGCCCCTGAACGTATCCAGGTTGCAAAATGAAGACGCAAGGACCAATGACGGAAAGCAAAACCATTGAGATGATCGAGATACGTGAATCTATACTTATAAAAGTGGCTTTATCACCAAGTAACCAATTCATTTCATCGCTCCGTTACTTTCGTTTCTATAATTCAAAAAATTAAATCAAATATTAGTTAACTGAAATTCAACATTCTTCCAATACGCTCACCAATATATCTACCGCTTTTTGCATATATTCCCGCGTAATGGTCAGGGAGGGCATTAATCGAAGAACATTTCCATTGCGCCCACATGGAACCATGATAACGCCTCTAGACAAAAGGCTGCCGACGACTTTCTCCATCCTCTCCCCACTCAGAGGTTCCTTGGTATCACGACTAGCAACCAATTCGATACCAATCATCAAACCTCTTCCCCTAACTTCTCCTATTATCTCTAGTCGCTCCGCAGCCACTTGAAGCGCTCGCATCGTTTCCTGTCCAAGTTCGCTCGCTCGAGCGATCAGTTCATTCTTCTGCATTATTTCGATATTAGTCATGCATACCGCCGCAGATAAGGCATTTGCCGCAAATGTTTGTGGCTGCGACCCTGCATCAAGCTGTTGAGCTAAATCCTTGCGCATAATGACACCAGCCATTGGGAGATCTCCTCCCATTCCCTTGCCAAAGGTAATCATGTCTGGTTTTACACCGGCGTGTTCGATAGACCACATCTTTCCGGTTCTGCCCGCCCCAGCTTGCACTTCATCTGCGATGAAAAGCGCTCCATGCTTTTCGCAAGCTGATTTTACTAATTGAAAAAATTCTGCCGCAGGAGCAACATACCCTCCCTCTCCTTGAACAGGCTCCACGATCACTGCAGCGACATCATCTGCCGCGGTGTAAGGTGTGTTCAACAGATACTCAACGTACTCACCAGCAACAACTTCGCAACTCTTCTCCCCGAGCGGAAATGGAAAACGGTATGCATAAGGGTAGGGTGCATGTATAACTCCCCCCATAAAGGGGCCGTATCCTGCTCTGTACTGATCACCCGTGGTTATCGCATTGGAAGCATGCCAAACACCATGATAAGCGCCATGAAATGCGAGAATTTGATTTCTACCCGTGACTTTTCGAGAAAATTTTATAGCAGTCTCAAGTGCACCACTGCCACTTTGCGCGAAATAGGTAATGCAGTTATCTTGCAAGCCCGGAGGTGCAACTGAGGAAATAACTTTGGCCAGCTCACCTCGCTTGCTATTACTCATGTCAGATGCATGCATTAAGCGTTTTGATTGCAATTCGATAGCGGTCAGAACCTCTGGATGAGATCTTCCGACGCTACTGACTCCTACCCCAGCAGAAACATCTATATATAAATTTCCATCAGGATCCTTTACGGTCACGCCTTTTCCTTGATCGAATACTAGAGGAAACTCTCCTGCTCCACGTGTCATGGATTCATATTCTGGAGCTTCTTTTAATAGGGCTTGCGATTTGGGTCCTGGAAACTCACTAGAATCGAATTTCGGCGCATCTGGGTATGATAAGTCTGCTAACTCATTTTCTGAAATCATTCGCTCCTCCGATTTTAATATTTAATCTTAAGCGTTTGATCTATGTTACCACTTGGGTAACGCAAAAGTAGTTTTAGTTATATTTTTGAATTTAAACAGCACTGAAGTCTTAGGAATTTACCTCGCTAGCCGCTCTATTAAGGAGCAACCAAGCTTTCTCGACGTGCTTCATCTCTGTATGCGTCTGACCAATAGACATTCTTATCACAAATCTCTCATTTAATTT
>CAJXCR010000099.1 GCA_913051825.1 uncultured Halieaceae bacterium | reverse complement strand
AAGAAGAAGGCTGTTCGTAAAAAGAGGTAAATCTTTAGAGGCTCGCGTTCTGAAAGGACGTGAGCCTCTAAGTTCCATTAAGCGAGTAAATTCTGGAAATGTGGATTTTCTTTAAAGCACGCTCTTATTGTTTGTGAGTTTTGGATTTTGAATACAATGAGTGAAAAAAAATCCTCCTATCAGAAAAGTAATTCTGCCATTAAAGGTAAACTTTCCAAAAGTCAGATTGTTACTATGATTGCTAAAGATGTGGATTTGACGAGGAAGCAAGTTTCCGATGTTATGAACTCATTAGATAGTCTGATAGAGCGAAGTCTTAGAAAATCTGGTTGCGGCCAATTTATACTCCCAGGAATGATGAAGATCACTACAATAAAAAAGCCAGCTCTTAAGGCGCGTAAAGGTACTAATCCCTTTACGGGTGAAGAAGTTATGTTCAAATCAAAGCCGGCAAGTGTTGCAGTTCGAATAAGAGCCTTAAAGAAAATGAAAGAGTTTGCCAATTAACTCTTAAGATTGTTTACTAATTTTACCATCATGGTGCTTGCTGACTTTGACCAAATTAATCCATGCTGTAAAATTTACTAACTCCAAATAATTATTTATTTAGTCGGAATACTAGGTTTATGCCGATATATGAGTATCAATGTGAGAATTGCAATTACGCGTTAGAGATCATACAAAAGATTAATGATCCTCCTCCTCTAGATTGTCCAGGCTGTGAGCTACCGAAACTTCGTAAAAAAGTCTCGGCGGTAGCATTTCGTTTAGCTGGAGGTGGATGGTACGAAACTGATTTTAAGACAGGTGAAAAGAAAAATTTGGTTGGTGATTCTGAAAAAACCAATAAATCAGCATCAGATAATAAGGGTGGTAAAGAAACTCCTTCTAAAGAAAAGGGTGCTGAAAAAAAAACCAGTGAAGATAAGAAATCGAGTAAAAAAAGCGAGACAAAGAAACCAGCTTCTTAGAAAATTTATGGATTATTTGAAAATGAAAAGCCAGATAAAAAGTCAACAAAAGCAATTTTTGCTAAGGCTAATTTAATGCGAACGCGATATGGGGGAAGCCTACGTAAAGAGCACATTGAAGACGAGGTGACGCTTTGTGGTTGGGTGGATAGGCGTCGAGATCATGGAGGGGTTATTTTTCTTGATCTACGAGACCGTGATGGAATTGTCCAAGTAGTTTTCGATCCTGATACAGGAGAAAACTTCCAGAGAGCCGATACAGTAAGGTCAGAATATGTAATTAGTATTAAAGGCCGTGTTAGAGCTCGAAGTCAATCTACGATAAACCCAGATATGTCCACCGGCGAGATTGAGATTTTGGGTAAAGAACTTGAAATATTAAATTCTTCGAAGACGCCTCCATTCCAAATGGATGAATATACTTCTGTTGGTGAAGAAGTGCGCTTAAAACATAGATACATGGATCTTCGTCGCGGGGAGATGCAAAATAGGCTCCGTCTTCGTTCAAAAATCACATCTATAGTGAGAAACTTTCTTGAGAGTGAAGAGTTTTTAGATATCGAAACTCCGCTTTTGACTAGAGCTACTCCCGAAGGTGCTCGTGACTATTTGGTCCCTAGTCGTACATATCCTGGAAGTTTTTTTGCTCTCCCCCAGTCCCCTCAGTTATTCAAGCAGCTTCTAATGATTTCCGGTTTCGACAAATACTATCAGATCGCTAAGTGCTTTAGAGATGAAGATCTTAGAGCAGATAGGCAACCAGAGTTTACTCAAATTGATATAGAAACCGCCTTTTTAGATCAATTAGCTATTATGGATATTGCAGAAAAGCTAGTTAAGAATTTGTTCAAAGAGCTTTTGAAGATTGAGCTTATAGATTTTCCAAAGATAACTTGGTTTGAGGCGCTTGATAAATATGGTTCGGATAAACCGGATCTGCGCATACCATTAAAGCTTATTTCATTGGATGATTTAATGAAGAGTGTTGAATTTAAAGTTTTTCGAGAGCCGGCAGATGATTCAGAAAGCAGAGTAGCAGGTCTGAGAGTCCCAGGAGGCGCAAAGTTTAGTCGTAAGGAGATAGATGAATTCACAGACTATGTTGGTTCTTATGGTGCTAAGGGATTAGCTTGGATTAAGGTCAACGATCTGTCGGAAGGAACTCAAGGGTTGCAATCGCCTATAGTTAAATTTATACCCGATAGTATTCTTTCAGAGATGCTTAGGCGGCTTGGCGCTGAAAATGGAGATATTATTTTCTTTGGTGCCGGTATTTCTAACGTAGTTAATGAATCATTAGGAGCGTTGCGAGTTAAGGTTGCGGAGGCCCTTGATTTGATCGAAGAAGGATGGAAACCTTTATGGATTGTTGATTTTCCAATGTTTGAGGGATCTTCCGGGAATTTATCTGCACTGCATCACCCATTTACAGCGCCAGATTGTTCTCTAGAGCAGCTCATAAAATCTCCCGAGCAAGCTTGTTCTCAGGCTTACGATATGGTCCTAAATGGAACAGAGCTTGGTGGAGGGAGTATTAGGATTCATGATAAAAAAACTCAAGAAACTGTTCTTCAACTACTTGGTATCGAGAAACAGGAAGCTAATGAAAAATTCGGATTCCTCTTATCCGCCTTAGAGTATGGAGCTCCACCTCACGGCGGGCTTGCGTTTGGACTGGATCGGTTAGTGATGTTAATGAGCAATGCCGACTCAATCAGAGATGTGATTGCTTTTCCTAAAACTCAATCGGCTCAATGCGTCATGACTGATGCTCCTGGCATGGTTAGCCGTAATCAAGTTAGTGAGCTAGGTATTCGAATTAAAAATTAATTTTAGTTTGTAACTTTTGAAAGTTTTTCTGGAGACTGATCTATGGCAGGCCACAGTAAATGGGCCAACATAAAACATCGTAAGGCTGCTCAAGATGCCAAACGAGGTAAAGCATTTACTCGATTAATTCGAGAATTGGTTGTTGCTTCTCGTCAAGGAGGTCCTTCTGTAGAAGATAATTCAAGACTTAGAACGGCAGTGGATAAGGCTCTCGGAGCGAATATGACTCGAGACACGATTGATCGTGCAATCTCGAGGGGTTCAGGAAATAGCGATTCTGATAATCTAGATGAGATAACCTATGAAGGATATGCTTCCGGTGGTATAGCAGTTTTGATAGAAGCTATGACTGATAATCGAAATCGGACAGTTGCGGAAGTTCGTCATGCTTTTTCGAAGCATGGTGGTAATTTAGGTACAGATGGTTCCGTGGCTTATTTATTTGAAAGAAAAGGATTTCTTTTATTTAGCAATGGCATTGAAGAAGATGCAATTATGGATGTAGCTCTTGATTCTGGAGCAGAAGATGTTATTTCTCATTCGGATGGATTGACTGAAGTGACGGTAGCATGGGAAGCATTTTCAGGAGTTAGACAGGCATTTGAACAAGCAGGAATCGCTTTTATACAGGCGGATATATCGATGCTGCCAACCACTTGTATCCCTTTAGATGCGTCGGGTGTTAAGCAAGTATCGCAGCTAGTTGAGGCGTTAGAAGATTTAGATGATGTTCAAAACGTTTATACAAATGCCGAGTGGCCTGAATAGGTTATGCTAATGGAAATATTTTAGACGTTGTACTTCAGGTATTTCTGCATCCATAATACTGAGCGACAGTTCAAGTTACTGACCTCTTTAGCAGGTTCAATATGGCTACTATCCTCGGTATAGATCCGGGATCAATAAAAACTGGTTTTGGCATCATTGAGTCTAATCGAGGAGAAAGCACCTACATTAGTAGCGGTGTGATTAGATTGACGAGTGATGATTTCGCTCTCCGTTTAAGAGAGATATTTTTTTCCATATTGGAATTAATTGACAAATATTGTCCCGATGAGCTGGCTATTGAGCAGGTTTTTATGTCGAAAAATGCATCTTCGGCACTGAAATTAGGACATGCTAGGGGAGCTGCTATAGTCGCATGTGTTTCAAAAGATATTAAGGTATATGAATATTCCTCCAGAGAGATTAAAAAAGCGGTGGTTGGAACTGGCGCTGCTGAGAAATCTCAGGTGCAACACATGGTCAAAGTTCTGTTAGGTTTATCTGCCAACCCGGCAGAAGATGCGGCGGACGCTCTCGGAGCAGCGATTTGCCATGTCCACAAAACTTATAGAGTTCTTTGAGTTAAGGTCATATATAACTTGCATTAACAAGGAGGCCAATTCAAGTGATAGGAAGTATCAGAGGCACTTTACTTAGCAAGGAGTCTGGCAATTTCCTGATAGAGGTTGGCGGGTTGGGATACGAAGTGCAGGTGCCTACAAAAAACTCATATAACCTTCCAAAAAAAGGTTGTGAACTTTATTTGTTAACTCATTTTATTGTAAGAGAGGATGGACAAAGTCTTTTTGGTTTTTTTGAGGATGCTGAGAGGGATCTTTTTCGAAAATTAATAAAAATTAGTGGTGTAGGTCCAAAGCTGGCATTAACTATACTTTCTGGATTAGATCTAGAAGGATTTAGTCTCTGCGTAGTTGATGGTGACATCTCCAGTCTAGTTGCAATTCCTGGTGTTGGGAAAAAAACTGCAGAGCGACTAATTGTAGAAATGCGAGATAAGTTACCGGAAAAATTCGCTAGTAGAGCTAATCTTGCAGGAACTAAAGATCTTGCCTCAGATTTTTCGGATGCGGTTGAAGACGCCGAAAAAGCTCTCGAATCATTGGGTTATCGTCATAGCGACGCGAGAAAAATGGTTGCAACAGTAGTTAATCAGGATCAAAGTTTGGGCAGGGAAGAAATAATTAAAAAAGCGCTTAGAGCGATTAGTAAAACTTAGGTGCATTGTAAATGATAGAAACGGATCGACTAGTTGCCGCTGAAACCACTGATTTGTCGGAGAAAGCCACGGATAAAGTAATAAGACCAAGATCTTTGGATGAGTACGTGGGTCAAAAAGCTGTTCGTGAGCAAATGAATATTTTCTTAGCGGCCGCTCGTGGTCGATCTGAAGCATTAGACCATACTTTAATATTTGGGCCACCAGGACTCGGTAAGACAACTCTGGCGACTATAATTGCTAGCGAAATGGGTGTGCCTTTGAAATCGACATCAGGCCCTGTTTTGGAGAAAGCAGGAGATATTGCCGCTCTTATGACTAATTTGGAGGCTGGTGACGTTCTTTTTATTGATGAAATTCATAGATTGAGTCCATATATTGAAGAAATTCTATATCCGGCAATGGAAGATTTTCAGCTTGATATAATGATTGGTGAAGGCGCGGCGGCCAGATCAATCAAGATAGATCTTCCAAAATTCACACTGGTAGGTGCTACGACACGAGCAGGGCTGTTGACATCACCCCTTCGAGATCGCTTTGGCATAGTTCAGCGATTAGAATTTTACGATGTCTCAGAATTGATGACTATAGTGGAAAGATCCGCAGCGATTCTTGAAATTGCCATAGAAGATGGAGGTGCATTGGAAATTGCTAAAAGAGCGAGAGGCACTCCAAGAATAGTAAATCGTTTGTTGCGGAGGGTTCGCGATTATGCAGAGGTTAAGGCAAATGGTTCTATTACGCGAGAAGTTGCAGACCAAGCCTTAGACATGTTGAGTGTGGACGAACATGGCCTTGATAATCAAGATCGGCGATTACTTTTAACTATAATAGAGAAATTTTCTGGTGGTCCAGTCGGTATTGATAGTTTGGCAACTTCTATTGCTGAAGAGCGTGGCACGATAGAAGATGTTTTGGAGCCGTATCTAGTTCAAGAAGGGCTGTTGCTAAGAACTCCTCGAGGCAGAATTGTAACAAGACTCGCCTATCTGCATTTGGGATTAAATGCCCCAGAGAAATTTGAAGAAAGCAAGCATATTCCTCCGGGTGAATTTTAGTGGCTCTGAAGTGAATCTATGGAGTTTTCGTTTACAGTGCGTATTTATCTTGAAGATACTGATCCGGGTGGCATAGTTTATTATGTTAACTATCTCAAGTTTATGGAGCGAGCCCGGACTGAATTCATGAGATCTTTGGGTTTTGATCGATCTGCTACTTTTAATAATGCCTCAATGTTCGTTGTCAGAGATCTAGCGGTGCGTTATTTGTCTCCGGCATTTCTTGATGATGAAATAAGGGTTACCGCGTCCGTAGCCAATGTCAAAGGGGCCTCTATAGGTATGCGTCAAAACATTTTTCGTGGTGAGAGTGAATTAGTGGACGCTAGTCTTTCTTTAGTTTGGGTTAACAGACAAAATTTGATGCCTTGTAGATTAAGCAAGGAGATGCGACTGGCTTTACGTCCCGATATTTTTGATACAATCTAGTAGCAATGCCATTCCTTACTCTCTAAAGGGAGAAGAAGTTGGAAGAACAGCTTAGTCTTTTTGATTTGGTTTTAAATGCAAGTTTGACGGTGCAATTCGTGATGCTGTTGCTGTTGCTTGCTTCGGTAGTATCTTGGTACATGATTGCCCATCGACTTATTTACTTCAGTGTGGCCCATAGGGAAATGCTTAGATTTGAAGCTCAATTTTGGTCAGGCATAGATTTGGCTAAACTTTATCGGGATGGAACCGAGAGGCTTTCCGATGGGGACACTTTCATTGGTATGGAGAGTATCTTTAGAGCTGGATTTAAGGAATTTTCTCGATTAGTGCAGCAGACAGATCTTGAATCCGAATCTGTTCTAGAAGGTGCGAGGAGAGCCATGCGCATTGCTATGCTTAGAGAAGAAGAGCGGCTGGATACACACCTTGCATTCCTAGCTTCAGTAGGGTCTACAAGCCCCTACATCGGATTATTTGGCACTGTTTGGGGAATCATGCATTCATTTAGAGGATTGGCTAATGCCACTCAGGCCACTCTTGCTACGGTAGCGCCTGGGATATCAGAAGCTTTAGTAGCTACGGCCATGGGCTTATTTGCTGCTATACCTGCCGTATTGGCCTATAACAGATTCGCTGCCAGGGTTGATGTATATGGGACAAGGTATGAAACTTTTGCAGATGAATTTTCCAGCATAATCGCTCGGCAGGTTTATGCACTCCGCGCAACTCCAAAACAGAAACCAAAATCTGGCACTTGACTTCAATGAGAAGAGCAGAGTCGCGAAGACGGCCAATGTCAGAAATCAACGTAGTACCTTATGTGGACGTGATGTTGGTATTGCTTGTGATTTTTATGGTAACTGCTCCAATGCTTATGCAGGGAGTTCAGGTAAATTTACCTCAGGCTGACGCGGAGCCAGTTGATAAGCAAGATAGTGAACCGCTTATTGTTTCGATAAATAGTGCCGGGCATTTATACCTTAATTTGGGGAGGGAGGAACAAATTCTGACGCTTCCGACTGTCAAACAGCGAGTTTCTGCAATTATGAGGCGAAATCCAGAGAAGCCAATTTTAGTTTGGGG
>CAJXCR010000098.1 GCA_913051825.1 uncultured Halieaceae bacterium | reverse complement strand
TCCAATGAAACTGCTAAAACCTGAGAAGAAGTTTCACTGTCGACGGAAAATCCATTTTCAGGATGGGAGTCATAATCTGGAATGAGATCGACAGAAGAAGAAGTCCAGCTGTCTTTTGACGTTTTCAGTAATTCTTCATATTCCATGTTAATAGGATCAGATATGGTAATTGGTGATACCCAGCTAAGGGTAATTTGATCCAGAGAGGAAGTGATTGGATTATTTTGGTTCAGTCCATCAGTGCGTAAATCTGGGAAATGCGGGTATTTAAGCATTTGAATATCTCGGAAGGTTAATCCTCCAATATTACGCTCTACAGGCACTGGCAAGTTGCCGCTCGATGCGTCGAGTACTAGTCTGTCTTGGATCTTTATTCCTTTAATATCGAGCCACTCTTCTAAACCAGAGCTATAGGGCATTGCTTCGAGACCCCGTTCTAATGAAATAGAAAAGGGAGAGGTTGCTATAATTACGCTACCACCGCGCATCAAAAATTGATCTATTGCAAAAACCTGCTTGCTTGTAAAAGACTCTGGAGAAAGTACTAATAGTAGGTCAGCATCCTCTGGTACGATGCCGCTTTCCAGGGTGGTCTGGTTCAGACGCATTTCCTCCTGAAGTGCTGCCTCAAGTTGAGAGTATCGTTGCCCGCCCGGGCCATAACCTTCAGGCTTGACTATAGCTAAGGTCTTTAGAAATCCTGGGGCAAGTCTTTGTAAAGCGGCATTGATTGTTTTCTCGATGGATGCTGCATCCAGAGACTCTGGCAGAGGTACCTGGATTAATTCTTCCTCCGTCTCTAGAATCATGTAAAACCAAAAGGGTTCCGGGTCAAGCAGACTTGCTATTTGTGGGCTGAACCCATACTCACTTTGCAGAAATTCTGCTGTAGCCCCATTTTGCGCATCCGGATCCTGAAAATCGATTTGTAATTGGTTGCCTGACTTTGATTTAATTTCAAGAAGTATTGATTCTAATTCGTCTCTCAGGTCGGCGAGTTCTTCTGGAAGTTTCTCTTTGGAAGAAATATAGCCATGAAATTTAATTGGCGCATCTATCAGATCAAAAATATTGCCAGAGGACTGAAAAGCGTTAGTTACTTTGCGTATTGAGCGGGTAATTGCGTACTCTGGATTTTTTAATACAACATCCAGATCTCTATCCCCACTGGCTTTTATTTCAATTAGCTCTTGAAAACCTAGTGTTTGATATTCGTCTCCGTAAGCAATGACTATATCGAAATAAGAATTCACAATTGCCGACTGATGACGATCTGCAGTTTGAAAAGGTACCGGTTTTACACCATAGGTTGCCGCCGCCTCTTCTTCCATTTCTCTATTTTCAGTTGGATCTGAAAAGATAACTTTAACGTTACCTTTTCCAGCAACCTTATATTCGTTTAACAAATCTTTTAACTGAGGGATAAGCGGTGCCAAAAGCGGATGGGTCTTAGTGGAAAAATAGCCATGTAACAACAAAGGTTCGCGGAGGTTGTTGAGTTGCGTTTCTGTAGCACTAGATATTGAATGGTTTTGGTCTTCCGTAATATCAACTCTCAGGCCATTAATCTGCTGAAGCCATATATTCCCTGCTAGTAGGTTCGCGATCAAAAGACCTGCAAACCAGTATGTTCGACTATGAGCCTGGTTTAGAGGGTTTCCTGCCCATCTTAATTTTTCAAGACCGAGCAAATTCAAAATTAAAAAGATCCCTACAATTGAAACGTAGTAATAGAAATCTCTTATATCTAGGACCCCTTTGCTCACTGAATCAAATCGAGACCCTGTTCCAGCCAGTGAAAGCCAGCCTCCTATGTGATGACCAAATAGATTGGAAAGCAAATCCGAGCCAATGAAATAAAATATCCCACAAGTTAAGGTTGTTAGGATCAGCGCCACTATTGGGTTGTCCGTTCGAGCACTCATGCACAGCCCAATTGAGATATAAGCGGCGGCTAGTAAAGCGCTGGCAAGGTAAGCTCCTATCACTGGTCCCCAGTCGATATTGCCAATTAGTGATACTGAAACAGGTATTGGTAGTGTCAAAGCTAATGCCAATAAAACCAGCAACCAACTACCAAGGAATTTTCCTAGTACTAGGGAAAACGCCGGGCTTGGTGACGTAATTAAACTCTCGAGTGTTCCGGATCTAAGCTCTTCTGACCATGATCGCATTGTTATCGCAGCTATTAGGAAGATAAGTAGGAGAGGTAATCCTTCGAATAGCGGTCGTACGTCAGCTATATTCCGTGCAAAGAAAAATTCTAGCCAGAAAAAATTAAATAAAACAGCACCTAAAAACGCGGCCAAAAATAAGTATGCCGAAGGGCTATTGAAGAAGCTTCTTAATTCTTTGCCAGCAACTTGCTGAGCGATCACCAGATAACTAGTCATTGATGATCTCCTCATTTATTTCAGCGAACACCGTTTCGAGGTCTCGCGTAATTGGAGTCAAGGAATGTAAACGAGCACCCTTAGATACAAGTAAAGCGGCGATCTCTGGAGCGTCGACTAGTTCAGCCTCAATCCTGAGTTCGTGAATAGCGCCATCTGTCCCTTGTTCAATGACATTTTTTACGCTCGCGAGTTCTCCGAGTGCATGTAAGTCTGCGTTTTCAGCTCGTACTCTCAGCCATTGCTCTTGTTGTAGTTCTTCTAAAGTTGAATCAAGTCTTAACTGTCCAGACCTCATAACCAAGACACGTTCGCAGACGGCCTGCACTTCTTGAAGCACATGAGTAGAAATTATTACCGTAGCAGATTGGGCAAGCTCTTTAATTAACGCTCGCATTTGCCTTATCTGAGTTGGATCAAGTCCATTGGTCGGTTCATCGAGTATTAAAATATCTGGGTCATGAAGTAGGGCTTGTGCGACCCCAACCCGCTGCCGAAAGCCTCTCGACAATGTAGAAATCTTTTCGGTTGCTTTGCCATGTAAAGAAGTTCTATTTATAGCTGAGTTTATAAGCTCAGCTGATTCTTTTCGCGACACACCTCGCAAGCCTAAATTAAACTCAAGATATTCAACTACAGACATGTCTGGCCAGACAGGGCAATTTTCTGGCAGGTAGCCAATCCTCTTCTGCGCCTCAAGGGGTTCATCGATCATCGATAATCCATCAATATCGATTTCCCCGCTTGTGGGTTCAAGGAAACCGGTGAGCATTTTCATAATCGTCGTTTTGCCCGCACCATTGTGTCCAAGCAGGCCAACGATTTCACCAGATTTAATCTGAAAGTTTACATCGCTTATTGCGATGGTATCGCCATAACTTCGGTTTAGTTTTGTAGCTGTAATCATGATGGATTCAAATAAACTTATTTGCCTAATGAGGGAGCGAATGTTACCGCGATCTTTTTTTTTATTTCAAGACCTACATGCATGAATTTAATATAAAAATGTTCGCCGCGGTTATTCCTGAAAAAACAGTCTACAGCTCCACAACTACTTTACCGATATTTCTGCCATCAAAAAGTTTTGAGTACGCATCTACCAGGTTTTGTAATCCTTTAGTTGGTTGAATTGGCAACTTAATTAAGCCAGCGTCCATCCAACGTCTAAGAATCGGATTGAATTCATGTTCGCGGCGATAGAAATCTGGTGAGAAGAAGCCCTCGATTCGGAGTCTTTTCATCAATACAAGATCATAATTCTTGGGACCGGGAGATCGTTCTGAGGAACCGTAATAATCCAGTAATCCAGAGACGGCTACTGTTCCAAAAAGCGCCATATTATCAAATACTGCTTCGGTGATAGCACCGCCGACATGATCGCAGTAGACATTTACTCCCTCTGGGCAAAGCGACTCTAATTTAGCTGATACGTTCTCACTCTTGTAATTAATTGCCCCATCAAACCCAAATTCATTACAAATCAATTTACACTTCTCGTCTGATCCTGCAATGCCGATAACTTTACAGCCTGCGATTTTGGCTATTTGTCCTACAAGTAGGCCTGTGCATCCAGCTGCGGCTGATACCACGAACGTGTCACCTGCTTTAGCACGACCAGTTTCAATAACGCCTACATATGCCGTCCAACCATTTGCACCCAAAATACCCACATAATCAACGAGGTCAGTTTTACTATCATCCACTTTGCTCGGATACATGGTGTTGGGATCTACCACTGAATAGTCTGCCCACTGTCCCCAGGACCTTAATTTTTCACCCACGTTAAAATCGGGGTGATTGCTGTGTACCACCTCCCCTAACACAGTCCCGAATAATTTTTCACCAATTGGTGTTGGTGGCAGGTAGGAGTCTTCTCGATCCGTCATCACCATGCGAGTCCCCGCATCCATTGAAAGGTAATGATTTTTGGTTAGAATGGATCCTGATGGAACTTCTATGCTGCTCTCCTGTTTTATTTCGAAGCATTCCGCGAAATTAGCCCCTTTGGGCATACTATTCATTACCCAAAAATTATTGGTTTGATCAATTGAGGTCATTTATCTTTCCTTAAGTTTTTTTTCAAAACATTAGTTTGAAGAGCTTCTAAACCCTTATGAGGGGAATTATTTACATAGCACAGCCTTGTTTCCATAGGCTATTAAAATCATACTCTTTAAATAAAATTAAAATAACGGATTGCCTCTGAGCTATCTTAAGACTCAGAGAGAAAAGTCCGAAAGCGTTTTTTTGAATGATATCAAATAGAGGGTAGTACAGTGAGATTTGAATTTAAAATATTACAATATATTACAACTGCTTTGGTTTCGATTGCGTTTATCTTGCCAATTACAGCGAATGCGCAGAGCGGAGCTAGCATGTTGGAAGAAGTTATAACCACGGCTAGAAAGAGAGACGAATCACTTCAAGATACACCACTTGCGGTAAGCGCATTCGATGAGTCTTTTATAGACGCTTCGTTTGCGACCAAGTTGGAGGATTTTGACAAATATGCTCCAAACGTAAATTTTGAAAGAAATCAATACGGATCTTCAGCAATGATTGGCGGTATTCGTGGTGTCACGCTGCAGGATATTGAGAAAAGCTTTGAGCCTGCTGTCGGCGTATCTGTAGATGGAGTGTTTCTCTCCAGTAATACAGGTTCGATGATAGACATCATTGACATTGCTTCGGTTGAAATACTACGAGGACCTCAAGGTACTCTTTTTGGAAGAAATACGATTGGAGGTACAGTCAATATCCAGCGTACAAAGCCCACAGGCGAGCTTGGTGGACGGGTTATCGCTAGCTATGGAAGCTATGACAGGACAGATGTATCTGCGTTGGTTAACTTTGCTGTGTCAGACAACTTGGCAGTAAAATTGGTAGGCTTCACGAAGCAAGGCAATGCGCATACTGAAAATATAGATACTGGGAAGGACGATGAGGGTATCGACAAGACAGCATTCTCTATATCAGCCCTGTTCACTCCCACCGATGATTTCGAAGCGCAACTTACCTATGATTATATGGATGATGAGTCCACCTACGCGTCTTCTGTTAACTTGACTGAGAGCAACGGTTTAATTTGCTGGCTTTTCGGTGCTTGTGCGGACACATCCTATGGAATCTCTGAGGCCAATGGCTATGAGACTTCCTATGGTTCAAAGCCATTCATGGCAACGTTGGAAAGCGATTCGATCAATTTGACAATGTCGTGGAACTTGGGCAACTTTACTTTAAAATCGGTGACTGGATATATCGACGTTAGTGATGTATTGGACGCAGAGGTTACTGGCGCACAAGATCTATCGCCGGGTGTAGGGCTCATTGAGTACACGAGATATACTGAATCCGATCAAACTTCTCAGGAATTTAATCTAACCAGTAATTTCGATGGACCGCTAAATTTCGTGGCGGGGGCTTATTACATGGATTCCTACTACAAGATAGATGGTTCAGCTCTATTCGCGGGTGGACCTTGCTGTTTCGGGATCACATCACAGGATACAGAGGCCTATGGCGTTTACGCGGAGGGTATATATGAGCTTTCGGAAGCAACCAGGCTGACGATTGGCGGGCGGTATTCTTTCGAGGAAAAATCCTTAGTTAAAGAAAAGCCGATCACTTGCCCCGATCCTAGCACTGCCCCAGCTCCATGCGCTGATCCTAAGGAAGATTGGAACGAGTTCACTCCTAGGATAATTATCGATCATCATTTTAGTGAAGATCTTATGGCCTACGCTAGTTATTCGACAGGATTTAGAAGTGGAGGTTGGGACGGCAGAAGTGCTGAACCAGATGCCATTGGTCCCTATGATCCAGAGACTGTCGATAGCATCGAAGTCGGATTTAGATCTGAATTCATGAATAATACGGTGAGACTGAATGTAACTGCTTTCCATGCTACTTATGAAGATAAGCACGAAACAGTGTTAAGGAATTGTGGGTCTTGCGGTGAAAATAGTAGCGTAACCAATACTCAAAATGAGAACGCTGGTGAAGCTACCATAAAAGGATTAGAGATTGAGCTGGAAGCGTATCCAAGCGATGCGCTTCATATTCGCGCCGCTGCTGGTTTCATAGATGCGGAATACGATCGATTTGCCGGTGTTAATGCAACTACTGGAGAAATTGAAGATCTTCGCCCGCTGCGTAATTTCACTTACACCCCAGAGTATACCATTGGTGTTGGAGCCGACTATCGATGGGACATGGCTCAAGGTGAGATGATACTCAGTGGTTATGTAAAAGCTACGGATGAATTTACCACTAACGTGGTTGTCGATTCGCTAGCGATGGGAAGAGATACGATTGATTCCTACACCACAGTTGATTTGGCTTTGACTTATCTTCGAGATTTGGGAGATGGAAAATCATTCTCCTTGTCTTTATCAGGTGATGATATAGGACATAGTGATGGTAGGATTTTCAGAACTCTTGAAGCTGGAACCAATTACTACTTTGGTGATCAGGAGCCTGGTCGAACTTGGAAGCTTCAGATGGACTATCGATTCTAGATTAAATGAGTTGATTCTAAAAAGCCCGAGCGTTTGAACGCACGGGCTTTTTTTATGCCTTCTTTTTCTTCGATGGATCTGAGTTGGTATTTAAAGTTCCGCACAAAGATGACCGCCATCGACCACAACTACAGACCCAGTCATGTATTTTGATGCTTCTGATGCAAGCATTAGGAGTGGGCCATCAAGATCATCAAACTCGCCATATCGACGCATGGGTATGCCTTTAACAAAGCTTTCTGATCGGTCTCACTCAAGTAAGACGCGGCTGACATCCGTTAAGATATAACCGGGCGCTATTGCATTTACTCGAATATTGAAGCGTGCTGCTTCGAGTCCCATTATTTCAGTTGCCTTAACCAGAGCCGCCTTTGACACTGCATAAGGGAATTGACCTTTAATGGTCCTATAAGCCGTGATGGAGGCGATATTGATAATGTTGCCTTGTGTCTGAGCGTTCTTTTGTACTAACTCGGTATAAAGTTTGGAGAGCCTCCAAACTGATTTCAAATTTGTGTCAAAAACATAATCCCAATCATCTTCATCGATCATCGCATA
>CAJXCR010000097.1 GCA_913051825.1 uncultured Halieaceae bacterium | reverse complement strand
TTAGGAGAAACCAACTTAAAGGGCTCATTAGAAAAAGGACGAAGTACAATTTCAGGTTTTAATTCAGGCCACCAATACGACCCCGAGACGCCAAAAGAGGCATGATTTGCATTAGGAAGCATTCCCCATACTACCGGACTAGATGATCTTTCATATGCTTGCCTTAGACCAGGATGAGGATCCTGCCTAGATGGACTAATTTGATTTCCTAGAAGTGAGCGCTGCCTTGAAACAGATATTATCAAGGCGTCATCAGCGGCATTAAGAAGAAAAGTAGGTTTCCTAAACTTATAGAACGGGGATTTGTTCAGATCGGTAAAAATAGCAGTCTCGGAATCTTTGCTGTAAGAGGTCGGTTTAGTTTGATCTAAAGAAAAATCGAGGCCTGCGACGGCCATCCCTGCGGCGAAACGGTCTTCGAGCGCCAAACCCACCAATGTTGTAACAGCGCCAAACGAGCGCCCCATCAAACCAATCCGCGATAAATCAAGCCGCCCCTTGAAAACTCCTGAGGTTTGCATTTCACTCAACTTATCTAGAGTTATACGCAAATCATTTACACGTTCCAAGAGTGATTGATCAAGTTTAATCATTGCTTGTAACGAATCTTCATTTTGAGATAGCGGAGAATAACTCTGCCCAAATTTTTCTACTTCACCATACACACCGTTAATATCAAGCAAAGAGAGAACATCCTGCATACGCATACGCAGCATTGAATTTCCAGTAATGGCAAGGTTCGGGTCAGCACCAATCATTGAGTAGGGGGTATTCCCCGTATGTTCTGGCGCCACTACCACATAACCGTGGGCCGCCAAAAACTCGCATACGCTTTCCATGTTGTACCGACTCCCAGCATCCCCGTGACTCATCAATACCAATGGATAACTATCCCAATCCTTGGAAAGTGGAGCATTATAAAAACTTTCCCTTTCGCGATAAAAAAGCTCTGTAATGGCCTCATCAATCATAAATTGATCAATCCCTTCTCTAACTGAAGTTGGCGTAAGATGAAAAAATGTGGTCTTCGTCATCATCAAACGATGAATCTTCTGATTACCAAAAACGTAGTCGCCATAAGTTGCGCGACGATAATCATGGCCTGAAATCGAAATATCACCTCTATCTACGGGATACCAGATCTCCGCAATCAGTGTTCGAACGCCACTATCAACCCCGCCAACCTCATCAAAAGACCTCGAAAAATCATGAATAAAAATTGTTCTCGAGCCAGTTAGGAAAGGAGATTGCTTTGCGATCGCATCCTTAGAATGAATTTCATTACTTTGGAAAACGGAATTCAAAAGAAAGCCCACCAAACAGAAAAAGCGAAATCTAGACATTCAAAATACCCTCAAAACACATATAGCTTTAATCCAACTTAATAAGAACAATTTGAAGACGTTAAATTTTTTCGCCATCGCACTCTTCGCCATAATAAATTAATTTTAAAATGCACTCTTTTGAGTCATCATGGCTATTACAACAACATTAATACTTAGGTCATTGCCTGCAGCATGCAACATGTTCGACACGCTTATCTATCCACAAACATTATCTTAATCTTATTATTAATGGGATGCAGTCCGAAAGGTATCAACCTGTCATCCGAACCATGGGATCCAAAAAATAATCCCGCTAGAAAACAAGCTCTCCTGCCAAGAGAAGCGTGTTCTCAAAATAATCCAGAAAAACGCGCTCTCTTTGGAGATCTGCATATTCACACTTCATTTTCAATGGATGCCAATTCAAGAGGCACAAAAACACTCCCCGACGACGCCTACGCCTTTGCATCTGGTAAACCACTTAGTCTAGAGACCAGTGGGCACTTTAGGAGTGCTCAACTTCAAAAAATAGATCGACCTCTGGACTTTGCCGCTGTGACTGATCATGCCGAATGGCTAGCCGAAACTTCTTTGTGCACATCTCCTGAATCACCAGCATATAAAACCGAAGGCTGTCAGATTTATCGTGGAGAAGATGACTCTTTACTGGCCACCTTGTTAAATCTTAAAGGATTCAGAGCACGTCTAGCAGGCGTGGTCAACTTATCAGGTCGTGCAGAAGATGTTTGCGGAGTTAACGATCTACAATGTCGCGAACAACTTAAAACCCAATGGGAAAAGATTAAGGATTCTGCTGAAAAATGGTATGACAGAAGCGCAGATTGTACTTTTACGACCTTCCATGCCTGGGAATACAGCCGATCACCATATGCTTCCAAAGTTCACAGAAATGTCATCTTACGCAATGAAATTGGACCTGAGCTTCCAATCTCATCGTTAGAGACACCACTTGAGATTGGTCTTAGACATCAACTCATGGAGCTCTGTAATAATACTGATACTGGATGCGAAGCGATCGCCATCCCGCACAACCCAAATCTGTCTAATGGCCAAATGTTTAGAATAGAATACGAGAAACTCCCGCTAGATGAGCAAAGAGCAGAGGCAGCGCTTCGAGCTAGGCTAGAACCCATTGTTGAAATGATGCAGATAAAGGGTGAAAGCGAATGTCGAAATGGTATGTATGGAGTCGTGGGAGCAGAAGACGAACTGTGCGATTTCGAGAAAGTACGAGATTTTGGTCAATCCGAGCTATCTGACTGCGGCGAATCCGCGGAGTTTGGAGCTCAAGCTGGAAGAGGATGCACGTCTCGCACAGATTATGTCCGTTTCTCACTGATAGAAGGATTACGCGAAAAACAAAGAATAGGCATCAATCCTTATTCATTTGGTTTTATTGGCAGTACCGATAATCACATGGCTTCGCCAGGATCTGTTAGTGAATCTAGCGCGCCTGGAAAATTTACGGCAACCAATGATCAACTATTAACCATAAATAACCAAAAGCGTGCTCCGGCGTTTCAGAATCCTGGAGGAGTCGCAGGTGTTTGGGCGGAAGAAAACACGCGCGACTCAATCTTCGATGCGATAAAACGACGAGAGACATTCGCTACCAGCGGGCCCAGAATCATTCCACGTTTTTTCTCCAGTTGGGAATCCATGGAAAACTGGTGCGAAGATCCTGAACTTATCTCAAAAGCTTACGCGAGTGGCGTTCCGATGGGCGGAAATCTTGAAAAAAATGTGTTGGAGACATCACCTCACTTTCTAGTCTCAGCCAGTGCTGATCCAGGTACTGACGAATTTCCCGGAGGCCTACTTAAAGAAATCCAGATCATCAAAAGCTGGCTTGGAACGAATGGTCAATTTCACTACAAAGTTATTAGCGTGGCAGGCGAGAAAAATAATGGGGCTAGTGTGGATTCTGCGACATGCAAGCCCATTGGAAGAGGTGAAAAAGAACTCTGCGGAACATGGCAGGACCCAGACTTCGATCCCGCTCTAGATGCTATTTACTACTCAAGAGTAGTTGAAAACCCAAGTTGCAGGTGGTCGGCACATCTGTGCTTGCAGATGGACCAAGCCAAAAGACCAGATGCCTGCGATTCAGATCAGATACCTAAAGTAATCCAAGAAAGGGCGTGGACTTCACCCATATGGTATTCCGCTAATTAAAAAGTAATTAACCCAGTTAAATCGGCATAAAAAAAGAGGCGAAATTCTCATTTCTTGCGGATCGAGATGGATTTTGCGGATATATCTATTAATTACTTATGACTTCGATTAATCACCATTAACACTAAATACAAGTAAGGCATTACCTGGTTCGTGAGAATAAAGACCATATCCAGAATTAATAACAATGTGACCTTGACCTATCGCTGGGCCAGCCCCACTAATACTTGCTCCCTTGGCTGCAACTCCATTAACAGTCTGAAGATCTTGAGTCGTATCAAATTCCCACATCACTTCACCAGTAGCACCCTCATATATCCGAACAAAGCCATCAAGATGCCCTGCTATCACGGCACCACTTATGGCAGTCACAGGAGCTGAAATACCTGGATCACAAAATCTAATTTCTGGATCGCAGACATCTTCCTGAACATGTTGCCAAAATACCTCTCCGGAATTGGCATCAACGGCCGCAATACCGGGTCTGGCAAGTAGTGGGTCAAGAAAGTCTCCATTTTGCGTGTCATTCATGTCATTAATAGGAGCATAAACACGCGTACCTTCGGCTGCCATGCCAAAATGAATACCACCCTGAATGCTTCCTCTTCCAAGCTTCACCTCCCAAAGTGGCAAACTTTCAGAATCTAACCGGTATCCAATCACTCTACCGTCTTTATGACCAGCTACTATTGTCTTTTCCCCATTATCTAAGGTCATTAACAATGGACTTGAGCCTTGATCATAATCAGGACCATTCTCCACTGGACAATTTGGATTATCTACAAACATACAGGCGACGTTCCACGCATCCCCTGGAAATATTTGTCGATGCCAAAGTCTCTCACCCGTATCTAATCTAACTGCTACAATCGCATCGCTATTTCCATCAGCTGGGGTACTATAGTTCTCACCAGTTCCAAAGATGAGTAGGTTATTAGCCGAATCGATAGACGGACTACTCCATACTGGCACACCCGATGGAGACAAAATTCTTGCCCCTGCCGTAGTCTTTCCAACCTCGGTGGCCTCTTCAGGGATTGAAAAACTCTGCCACTGCAGCTCACCGTTCTCAGCATCCACTGAAATCACTGAACCACGGAAGGTGCAGCAGTCATAAGAAGGATCAGCCGCAGCCGTTACCTCTAATGACGAGATAGGGATGTATAGCGAACCATCATTAAAAGCAGGCGTACCAGTAAGGGTCGCGCTTGAATGATTGTCCGTCCGTATCTTCCAAACAAGCTCACCAGTAATAGCATCAACCGCATAGGCATTCGCGATAATATCTCCGAAAAAGGCGAGCTTCCTTCCACTATCGACCTGTCCAATAACAATTCCGGTCCTCACTTCCGCTGACGCTGTAAAAGCCCAACGGACGCAACCAGTATCAAGATCCAACGCATAAACTGTACCGTCTTGGCTACCTGTAAAAACACTTCCCATTGCTATCGCAGGCTGAGATCTGGCCCGCAATGAGGCCGGATAGCCGAAACTCCACTTAAGCTTTAGATTCTTAATATCTTCAAGCGCCAAACCAGCAACTTCCCTGGGCACAAATCGAGACGTATCATGACCCCAACCCACTAGCTCTTTTGGATCATATGGGTCAGCTAACTGATTGCGATCCTGACAATACTGATATTCGGGCGTAAGATCGGACTCTTTAAAAGGTTCCATGGTCAGATATTCAATTATCTGTCTTTTCTCAACAACAGAAAGCCCTTCCGCCTGCGAAGACATAATTCCCTCTGTCATCGACTGGTAAAGGTTTCGCGCTGACATAAACTCAAGCCAAATTTTGTGAGGGGCCTTGTAAACACCGCCTTCATGGCACGATGCACATCGGGCTTCATAGAGAGGTCCACCCGGTAACAATGAGCGATCGCCTAACACACCGGAACCTGCTCGCATATCATCAGTACTAGTCAATGCGGAAGACTCTGGATCTATCCCCACTTCCTCCGATGTGACAATCTCTTTAGACTCACAACCAACTATGCAGATAAGTAATGCTGATAGAAAAAATCTTTTAATTTGCTGAGAAATAAAAAGCTTATGCGGACTTTTTTTCATTATTAAACCCCTCGTTTTTTTTGCGAGCTAACTAGTTTCTAAGCCTCGCTTACCCCCTTCTCTGAATAGAGGTTGATAATCTGCAAAAGCTGGACCTTCTGGGGTAGCCCCAACCGTTAATCCTGCGTCTGTAGTCAATGTATGCCCCGTGGTGTAACCAGACTCGTCACTGGCTAACCATAATACAGCGTTAGCGACGTCCTCTGCTAATCCAGGCCTACCCTTTAAGGGAGATGTATCTGCCAACGTTTTCTTCGCTTCTTCTATCTTACTGGGGTCACCAGTCAAGGACACTGCCACCATGGGCGTCGCCATACCTGTCGCTGCAACGGAGTTAACCCTGATGCCATTCCCCGCGAGCTCAGCAGCAACATTTTTCGTCAACCCGACCACACCATGCTTTGCAGCCGCATATGCATGTGGACCCAATCCACCCATCAAGCCAGCAGTGCTTGCCATTGAGATAATTGATCCTCTTTTCCTTGGAATCATGACTCTTGCCGCATGCTTCATAGCGTAGAAGGTACCGTTTAAAAGAATATCTATGGAAAACCGCCATTCGTCTCCAGGAGTAGTTGTAATAGGTCCAACAGCCCCAATAATTCCTGCACTGTGAAATACGGCATCTACCGGACCCATTTCATTCTCAGCGTAATCAAATGCAGCCTCTACCTCTTCTTCGCGAGTGACATCACATCGCCTAAAAAGAACGTCATTCCCAAACCGAGAAGATAACTCTTCTCCTTGCTCTTCCTGAATGTCTGTAACCAGCACTCTGCAGCCTTCGGTCACAAAGCGTTCCGTAGTAGCTAAACCTAGGCCACTAGCACCGCCTGTAATTAACGCTATCTTATTTTCCAGTCTCATTCTTTAGTTCCCTCTATTTTGAAAATATAGATTCTCCCATCTGCCCAGTGCCACAAAAAAGGAATTTCGTTTTTAAAAAGTAAGATATCAATCATACTGCAAATTGCCGTCAAAGAAGCAAAGAAAGCGGATTATTCCACCGCCAGCTTCGCCACTGCAGAGATTGGATTAGTTGAAATAACGTCTAGCCTCCGGCTTTTAATTAACCAAGATCCATTTTCTAAGATAACTTGGTCTGTATAAGTGCCCCACGACAGAGATACACCCGTGTCGGGAGCTACATCAGAATACACATGAGTAGCTATTAAATAAGATTGTACGATTGCACTATTTTCTTCAATGGAACTAGTAATCGATCCAATATGATGCTGAGTGCTTTTGTACAAACCTTTACGAAACGCGTTGTTGACGTAATTAGCCCACACCAACACCGCGTCTTTAATTTCTTCCCAATTTTTCGGATCTGGCACCACCTCTATTTGTCGCCCTTCCACCACAAGCTCAAAAGAAAATTCCTTAGAAAATATTTTTCTATATAGCGACAACCCTTTGGCGAAAAACTTATTATCTATGTTAATTGTGGATTCAAGTGGTTGATCACCTAACGTCTCTACTGCCTGCCCAAGACAATCGGTAGCATATGCGTAAGCTACAGGTAAAGATTCAATTTCTCTGCGAGTTATCTCTGAAGCTACGATAGCTTTTTTATACTCTTTGTTTTCCGACATAGTGCAATCCTTCTGTATGCACATTGCTACGATCTGCCTTTGAATCTTAAGTGATGTATGCAAGCTTCACCAGTAGACTCCTACGCACATAAAAAAAGAGCCAGTTGCACAAGCAGCTGGCTCTCTATTGCGAACACTCCATTTGAGAGAAGTGTCAGAATTGTCATCCATTAAAAATTGTAATCAACCTTCAAACCGACAAATCTTGGAGGTCCATAGTTAGACCATACCCAAAGAGTCGCCACAGCGGCCGCATCTACCTGATATTTCTCTTCGAAGATATT
>CAJXCR010000096.1 GCA_913051825.1 uncultured Halieaceae bacterium | reverse complement strand
TTGCGTTTGCTGACGGGATCACGCCCAAACAAGAGGGTAACTTTGTTCGCGCCCCGCGTTCTTTTCCGGTGACATTCACACCCAATTGAAAAAAAATCGGACAAACAATTTTCCGTGGTTGTGTAGCAAGCAGGTGGGCGGATTTTGGACGAGCGAGACTATGTTTTCAGAAACCCGCAAGGAATTATTAGTCTTGCCATCGTACTTTTGGGTTTCCGTCTGACCATAGGATAGTGATTGTTCTTTTTGAAAACCGCCACCCGTCAGCGGTGCGGACTAGTTCATCATCATAGCGACCGCCCATCTCAAAGTGTTCGCCGTCAGCCAGTCCCTCTTTATACATGTGGACCGTGAAATAGCACCCTGCTTTGGCAAGGTCTCCTTCAATTTCTGCCCATTGATTACCGTTAGTGTGCTGAGAGGTCGTAAGGGGCGAAAGGGCGTCCCGAATGGTTCTTTTTAGGGTCTTTATATTGTTCGTAGATCCGGTAACGAAATTGTAAGTCGCATTGGGAGTGAACATGACATCGAGATTGTCGTATTTGCCGAAATCGATTGAGTAAGAGTAGTGGTTTTGCAATTCTCGAATGCGTTGTTTATCTGTAATTTCTTCGGTGCGCGCGTCCATTTCTCCCCCCTTAAAGTCGCCGTCTCAAGGTAGAGTTACGATGCAAAGTATAGGAAAAATAAACGGCCTGTCGAGAGCAGATTTCCTTACTGATACTGCCGGCTGAACTCGAGAAATTCGCGAAATAGTCCCCGATTGCCCTGAAAAGATATTGGCGGCGCTGATCGCCCAGAGGGTGAAGGAGCGGTTTAAGGTGCACGGCGTCTCTCTTTGAAAATGGTGGGCCCAGTAGGACTTGAACCTACGACCAATCGATTATGAGTCGACTGCTCTAACCAGCTGAGCTATGGGCCCTATGTCCTTATTCGTCCAGAAAGCTTCTTAAGTAATCTGAGCGGGATGGATGTCGCAATTTCCGGAGCGCTTTTGCTTCGATCTGACGAATACGCTCTCGAGTGACATCAAACTGTTTACCGACCTCCTCTAGAGTGTGGTCTGTATTCATATCTATACCAAATCTCATTCTAAGAACTTTGGATTCACGGGCAGTGAGTCCCGCGAGCACGTCACGGGTTGCTTCGGTTAGACCTTGTCCTGTAGCTGCATCAATCGGAGAGTGGACATTAAGATCTTCTATAAAATCACCTAAATGAGAGTCTTCATCATCACCGATAGGAGTTTCCATAGAAATCGGTTCTTTTGCTATCTTTAATACTTTTCTGACTTTGTCTTCAGGCATATCCATCCTATCTCCAAGTTCTTCTGGAGTTGGCTCTCTACCCATTTCCTGAAGCATCTGTCTTGAGATACGATTTAATTTATTGATCGTTTCGATCATGTGCACGGGAATCCGAATAGTTCTAGCTTGATCCGCAATTGAGCGCGTTATGGCTTGCCGAATCCACCAAGTAGCATAAGTCGAAAACTTGTAACCTCTTCGATATTCAAACTTATCAACCGCCTTCATAAGCCCTATATTGCCCTCTTGAATAAGATCAAGAAACTGTAATCCGCGATTGGTATATTTCTTAGCAATAGATATAACTAATCTAAGATTTGCTTCGACCATCTCTTTTTTCGCTCGTCTTGCACGAGCCTCTCCCATAGACATAGCGCGATTAATCTCTTTGATTTCAGTAACACTTAAACCTGAAGACTTTTCTGCATCTAAAATACGTCTTTGAAGGCGCTGTATTTCTTCTTTCCTTGCCGATAGTTTTGTACCGAAATCTTTTCTCCGAGACATTTTTGAAACCCACTTCATATCACTTTCAGAGCCTACAAAAGTTTCAATGAAGGTTTTTCGCGGCATCGTAGTCTCTCGGAGAGCTATACGCATTATTTCTCTTTCAGGCTTTCGGATTTGAGCTAGCACTTTGCGAGCATCATCCACTATAGGATCAAAGACTCTAGGTGTTAGCTTAAGAAACTTAAATAACTCACTTAGCTTATTTAGTTCTGCAAGGCTGGTTTTGTGTGAGCGACCCTTTGCTTCAATAGTTTTCAATACTTTATTATGTTGCCGCTTGATAGCAGAAAAACGTTTTTTTGCTTCCACTGGATCTGGTCCGGTTTCAACCTCATCCTCATCATCTTTTTCTTCTGAATTCTGTGTCGCCGCTAGAGTTGCTTCAGCAATCTCTGCCGCTGAGGGGACATCATCCGTTGGGTCTAAGTATCCTGTCATGATATCAGAAAGCTTCCGCTCTTTTTTTGACACCAATGCATATTCATCAAGAATATAACCCACTGTTCCCGGGAAAATCGCAACTGCAGCCATTAATTCTCGGATACCTTCTTCTATCCTCTTAGCTATTACTATTTCCCCTTCCCTAGTAAGAAGTTCTACGGTTCCCATTTCTCTCATATACATACGAACTGGATCTGTTGTTCTGCCAGCTTCATTTTCTACTGCTGCCAAAGCTGCTGCTGCTTCTGCTGCTGCTAGTTCATCAGCAGAACTGTCTCCACCAGCCAGCAGTAATTCATCAGCATCTGGGGCATGCTCAAATACCTTGATTCCCATATCGTTGATCATTTGAATGATGTCTTCTACTTGGTCGGGATCTGAAATATCTTCTGGTAAGTGATCATTTACTTCAGAATATGTCAGGAAGCCTTGTTCTTTACCTTTAGCGATTAACGCCCTCAGCCTTGATTGTTCTACGTTATCTGTCATAAAGGGATTTCCGTAAGATTTTTAGGGTGAAAATGGCGGCAAATTATACCTTTAAACACAAATTTTTACGAATGAAAAAGTTCATATAGCAAAAAAATAGAAAGTTTAAGGAATTTTAGTTTCAGATTGGTTAAACAATAGTTTTTATAAGATTCTATTTGGTATTCAAAAACAACATTATTTTTTATCTCCGCATTATTCCTCCATATTTTGCTTCATTTGGAGAAGTTTAACTAATCTCTTTTTCTCTTCCTCAGTAATAGATGAGTATGACTTTGACTTTAAGGCAGCGATCTCTAAACTAATCGTGGATTGGTCATAGTTTTGTAATATTTTGGCTATTGCATCATGAAATTGAACTTCAATTCCTTTTTCTGGGACAAGCTGTTCTTCATTTGCCAACTTTTTGATTAATTCTTCATTATTTGTTCCATGCCAATGACCGAGCAATAAAGCTGATGTTGGTGAAGAATTTTTCTTTAAGATTATAATCGAGTCTCGTAATGTTATAGCTGCTTTGTTTTCAAGTTTGTTCAGTATCGATTGATCTACTTGATGGGCTAAACTTGGCCGATGCAAAAGTAATTTTATGGCGGCATTTATAAAGTAAGATGGGTTAGATTCATAACTTTGATTATTAGATTTATCTGATGTGATGGCGGTAGACGGGTTGGATTTTTCTTTAAATTCTTGTGGGGGTTTAATAGCATTTTCGTCATCATAAGATAGAGAAGACTTACTTATGCCTGTTTTGTTTGCGAGTTCTTGTAACATCAGTTCTCTAAAAACTCCAGCGGGTAAGCGATTTAAATATGGTAACGCTATCTTACTGAATCTAGCTCGACCTTCCATCGTCTCCATATTAATATCTTTATTAAGCGTATCAAAAAGAAACTCTTCTAGCGGTTTGGCAGATGAAATTAAAGACTCTAAATAATCTTTCCCTTTAGCACGTATTAAGGTGTCTGGATCTTCTCCCTCGGGTAAAAAAAGAAAGCGGGCTTGTCTGCCATCCAGCATAGTTGGTAGTGTAGCTTCGAGGGCCTTTAGAGCAGCGTTTCGGCCGGCTTGATCTCCGTCGAAGCAGAATATAACTTCCGGACAAAGTCGAAAAATACGTTCTAGGTGTTTCTGGTTAGTGGAAGTGCCTAGAGTTGCCACAGAGTAGTCAATGCCAAATTGAGCTAGTGCAATAACGTCTAAATAACCTTCTGTTACCAAGAGCTTAGTAAGCGAGCGATTACTAAGTTTTGCTTCATATAATCCATAAAGCTCGCTACTTTTGTGAAAAATAGAAGTTTCAGGAGAATTAAGGTACTTGGGCTTATCGTTTCCTAAGACTCGGCCACCAAAAGCGACTACTCTACCTTGTCGGTCTCTAATGGGAAAAATTATTCTATCTCTAAATCTATCGTATGTTTTACCCGCTTCATTCTTTACAATCATGCCGGTATCGAGCAACTTTTGTTGATCCGACTCACTAGATCCTAAATTATTTATCAGGTTGTTCCATCCTGGAGGGGCGAAGCCAATTTCGAAATCTTTGGCTATTTTTCCAGTCAATCCTCGTTCTTTTAAATAAGCTATCGCTCGATTTGCCGCAGGGTGCTCTCGCAACTGGGATTGATAAAACTTTGATACTTGGCTTAAGCACTCATAAAGTGGCTTATAACTTTTTCCTGATTCGAAATGCTTCGCATTTCTAAGCGATTTCGTTTCCTGCGGAATCTCTAACCCCAATGTATTGGCTAAACTCTCGATAGCTTTAGGGAAGTCTGTGTTTTCGTAATTCATGATAAATCCTATCGCATTGCCGCTCGCACCACATCCAAAGCAGTAATAGAATTGTTTTTCTTGATTTACGCTAAATGAAGGTGTTTTTTCATCATGGAACGGGCATCGGGCTGTGTAATTTCTGCCAGATTTTTTTAGTTTTACTCTTCCATCTATTACGTCAACAATGTCAATCTGCTCTAGCAGTGTATCGATGAAAGTTTGAGGTATGAGTCCGGCCATGATCTATACATCGCCCGATTATAGTATTAGTTGTTTTACGGAGTAATTCTTGCACGGATTGCGAAGCAATTGTATTCTTTTAACTCGTTACCCTGTTAATTTTGATTTTACCAGCTGACTTACAAGAGCAATATCTGCCCTGCCAAGGGTCTTTGGCTTGAGAAAATTCATTATTTTCCCCATTGCTTGAATATTTGACTCTCCAATATTTTCAAATGCTTCTGAAATTAGCGCGTCTATTTCATCTGGTGTCATGGGTTCAGGGAGGAACTCTCTTATTACTTCTATTTCCAAGCGTTCTTTTTCTGCCAAATCTTCACGTTGTGCGTCTTGATATTGCTCCAGTGAGTCTTTGCGCTGTTTTAGCATTTTATCTAAAATTGTTAGTGCTCTTTCATCACCCACTTCTATACGTTCATCTACTTCGATTCGTTTGAACTCCGCCAAAATAAGCCTGATGGCATTAAGGCGGTCTTTGTCACGAGCTACCATAGCAGCTTTCATTTCACTCTTTACGGTAGCTAAAATATGATTTGTAGTCATTGCGAATAAAAATCTTAATAAAGTCGAGCGTGTCTCCTATTTTCACGAGAAAGCTTCTTTAGATGTCGCTTCACCGCAGCGGCGGCAGCACGTTTACGAACTGTAGTCGGCTTCTCGTAATGCTCTCTTTTGCGAACTTCCGCCAAAACTCCAGCTTTTTCGCATGATCGTTTAAATCGTCTGAGAGCTATATCGAAAGGCTCATTTTCTTTGATTCTAATATGTGGCATCCAAACCATACCTCTAAAAGATTATACTGAACTATATTGTGGCCGGGCATTCTAGCCGCAATGGTGTCCCAATGCAAAAAGCTAGTAAGGGTTAAAAAGGTTAATAATTGATAAATTTTCAGTCGTAAGCGCGCCAACATTTCAATCTTCTTTTCTTAACGAAGAATTCAAAAGAGTTTAAACTCGATCTAATACCATCTAAAAACTATCGATTTACATTTAAGTGTTATAGTTTTAAAACATGTTAAAAATAGAGCCAACTTTCCTCCAAAATTTTAATGTTGGTTATATTCATATTAGATAATTAATTTTAAGTATTAATTCGGCGGCTAAAATTTATTGGGAGTTTGGTTTTTGTGTTGATTCTAGGTTTAGAAACTTCCTGTGATGAAACCGGAATAGCTTTATACGATAATAAGAAAGATAGCTTATTGGCGCATAGTCTATTTAGTCAGGCAGACCAGCACGCGATCTACGGTGGGGTTGTTCCTGAACTAGCCTCTCGAGACCATATCCGGAGAATAATCCCATTGGTAGAAGAAGTGACCAAGAACGCGAAATGCTCCCAAAGAGATATTGAGGGAGTAGCTTATACCGCTGGCCCAGGATTATTTGGCTCGTTACTTGTAGGAGCAACTTTCGCGAAATTTTTTGCACTAGGTTTAAACATTCCGGTTCTTGGGATAAATCACATGGAAGGCCACCTCTTAGCACCAATGTTAGAGAAAGATAAGCCGGAGTTTCCATTTATTGCACTTCTGGTATCAGGAGGACATACACTTCTAGTTAGAGTAGATGGTTTAGGGTGTTATCGAATTTTAGGAGAATCTCTGGATGATGCAGTTGGAGAAGCTTTTGATAAAGTATCAAGAATGCTTGATCTCGGCTATCCAGGAGGACCTTTTGTTGCAAGTCTAGCAGAATATGGCGATCCAAATCGATACAGGTTTCCTCGGCCAATGCTAGATCGGCCAGGCTTAGATTTTAGTTTCAGCGGCCTTAAAACGCATGTATTGGGAGTAATAAAAAAGCGTCGACAGGAGAAACCTTTAGATGAAAAAGAGAAGGCCGATATTGCTCGTGGATTTGAAGATGCTGCGATTGAATCATTGGTTGTTAAATGTAAACGAGCACTCAAACAGGAAAAAATCTATACGCTAGTCATTGGTGGTGGAGTAGGTGCGAATAGAAGATTACGATCGGTATTGACTTTGGAGCTGGAGAATCTAGGTATCAAGACATTTTATCCTTCTCCAAAATTTTGTACGGATAATGGAGCCATGATTGCTTTCGTAGGTGCTCATAGGATATCAGCAGGAGAACGCGACCAGCTTGGTTCCACGCCTCACGCAAAATGGTCTCTAGAAGATTTAAAATCGTTGCCCTCTGAACAGTAATAATTATGGATAAGATATTTATTAGAGATTTGACAGCTGAAACGACTATTGGAATCTTCAATTGGGAGAGAGATATCCGTCAAAAAGTCATAATTGATCTTGAAATGGAGGTAGATGCGTCGATAGCAGCTTCAACTGATTCTATTTCGGATGCCTTGGATTATTCACAAATAAGCCAGGAATTATTAACCCATATCGAAACTAGCGCTTGTTTCTTGATAGAAACTTTGGCTGAAGAGTTGGCAGGTATAATTCTAGAAAAATTTAAGGTAGCTTGGGTCAGACTTAGGTTGACTAAACCTGAAGCATTGACCAAAGCCTCTGGGGTAGGTGTTTTAATCGAGCGAAGTCGTTAGAGTTAGATATTTCGAGTTTTATTTTCGCTGTTGTTTATCCAAAAATCTAGTTGCTCAATCTTAGCCTGAAAAAGAGCATTTCCATAATCTTTTCCTTTAAGCTCGGTTCCGGACTGAGTATTAATATTAGATTTCGAAAAAACATCCTTTGCTTTCATCAGATACTGGGCCTTAGCCATATTCTCA
>CAJXCR010000095.1 GCA_913051825.1 uncultured Halieaceae bacterium | reverse complement strand
TCAAGTCTATTAATATATTTGGAGCTTTTTTATATATTTTTTCTGCAGATTCCTTAAAGTTTTTACTGTGGCTAAGTGGAATCCAATCTGAAAAGTTTCGCTTCAAATTTTCTGAAATTGAATCCTCTATCTCATTTGTCGAAAAGGCTAATAATTCTAAATCTAATTCAGCAAAATTAGTTATTAGCTGATTTATCATTCGGCCCACAACATGTTGATAAAAATCACCCGATACTATTCCAACTCGAAGTTTCTCTGGGTTAACCTTGCAATTCCATGCAGAAAAAATATCGTTTTTATCAACCCTTACTAAATCACCATAACTTTTTGCCATAGTGAGATGCTGATCTAATGATACTTCTTCCAAATAATTCGCAGCGAATAACTGTGTTGCTCTAGGGAGGTGATCGGGCTTATCTCGAAGTAAACTATCGTATTCTTCTAAACACTCCATGTGCCGCCCCTGCTGATGATAAGCGGCGGCTACAAGTTCTCTTTTTAAAACAAGGTCTCCTTGATTTGGCTTGATCAAATCTAAGACGCTCAATGCCTGATCGGGACGCTCTAATTCAATGTAAAGTTTCGCTAATTGGAGATATGCTTCAGTGTAATTTCTATCAATTTTTATAGCTAAACGAAATTGCTCCTCCGCTTTAACATCAGAACGATCGATCACAAAAGTTTTACCTAACCCCACTCTAGCCAAGGCAAAGTTAGGAGAAATTCTAAGCGCTATCTCATAAGCATTTCTTGCCAATACAACTTGGCCTAACTTAAATCTGGCTTCACCAAGATTAAAATAAATTTGGGGATTTTCGGGCTCAAGCTTCAAAGATTTCTCATAATATGTTATCGCAACATCATACTTCTTAATTTCCTGAACTACTGAGCCCATTACGTTATAGAGCGTGACAGAGAAGGGATATATGAGTAGCAAATTTTCCACAATATCAACTACACCCTCGAGGTCCCCATTTTCATAGCGATCCATTAAGTCGTTTAATTCTTTGGAGCTGGGTTTTAGTTTAGAGAGATGATCTCCAGGGATTTGATATAACTGAGCGGCAATCTTAAGCACTGAAGGGCTATTAATCTCTTTAATATTTAAATCCAACAGGAGATCAACTGCTTCGTTTAATTTTTTTTCTTTAACTAAGCTGTTAACTCGGTTTAACGATTTTTCCAAACTTCGCATTGAGAGCTAATCAAAGTTTCCTAAAAATCCGAAAGAATATTTTTGTGGCGTATCGTAAAAACAAAAGCACGAATAACTACTATAGTTTCCATTTAATTGGCTAAATCCTAATTCTCTTTAACAACTTTAGCCAACTGACCTCGCATTTCCGATATAACCTTCCCATAATCTGGCTTGTTAAATATAGCAGAGCCTGCCACAAATGTGTCCGCTCCTGCTGCTGCAATCTCTGCAATGTTTGATACAGTCACTCCTCCATCAATCTCTAATCGAATGTCACATTTAGAATCTTTAATTAATTTTCTAGCCTGGCGTAATTTTGAAAGAGTAGAAGCGAGAAATTTTTGTCCACCAAACCCTGGATTCACTGACATGAGTAATATCATATCAACCTTATCCATTACATACTCAAGCGATTCCAGACCAACGTGCGGATTAAAAACCAAACCAGCTTTGCAGCCGCAATCTCTTACAATTTGCAGAGAACGATCCACATGCGTCGTAGCATCTGGATGAAAAGTAATATAAGTGGCTCCCGCATCTGCAAATTCCCCTATTAGTCGATCTACCGGGCTAACCATCAAGTGAACATCTATCGGAGCGGAAATTCCGTGATCACGAAGCGCTCTGCAAACCATCGGTCCAATTGTAAGATTAGGAACATAATGGTTGTCCATTACATCGAAATGGACAATATCTGCGCCAGCGGCAAGAACCGAATCAACTTCATCTCCTAAGGAAGCAAAGTTAGCTGAAAGAATTGAAGGAGCAATTAAATAATCTTTCATAAATCTAACCTCTTAAAAATATTCTATTAAGTGAAAAGCTAGCACTAATCCTATCTATGCACTATTTAAAGCATTGTTGAGCGCATAGAATCGATCCGGCGTACCAATGTCATGCCAGCGACCCTTAAAAAGTTGCCCTGTGACCTGTTTCCCTTGAATAGCAGAATTTAATATTGGTCTCAATGGTCCAACTGATTGGTTATATGGAGAAAACAAACATGGCCGATAAACCCCTATCCCTGTATAGGTAAGAGATTCGCCACCCTGCACTTTATTTACTATAAAATTATCTAGTTCAAAATCCCCAGAAGAATGTTCAGGAGGGTTTTTTACAAGCACCAGATGAGCCAAAGTATCCTCGTTTAAATCAATTGTAAATATTTTTCTAAATTCAAAATCAGTCCAGATATCTGCGTTTATTAAAAGAAAAGGGAAATCGCCTAAAAATGGCAGGGCTTTAACTACACCTCCAGCTGTTTCTAAGGGTTCGTCTTCAAAAGAAATTCTAATGTTTACTCCAAAAGATACATTATTTACTAAATCTATTATCTGATCAGCTAAGTAAGAAACATTAATTATTAAATCTTTGAATCCAGCTTCTTTCAATCGAAAGATATGACGCTCAAGCAGAGAAACTCCGTCTACTTTTAACAAAGGTTTGGGCATCTTATCTGTCAAAGGTTTCATGCGTAGACCTCTGCCTGCTGCTAAAATCATTGCCTTCAATTGGATTTCATCCATGGCTGAGTAGAGATGGCTGGTAGCACAGAACCCTCAAACCAATTATTAAATTCCGATATAAGCGGCTCGCTACCTTTATATCGAAAAATGGTCTCTACCACATAATCTATAACCAAAGGAAGATGCTCCAGGTAAGAGGATTTTCCATCACGTAAGTGTAACCGAGAAAATATACCGAGCACTTTAAGGTGCCGTTGAAGCCCCATAAAGTCGACCCATTGAAGGAATTCCAAATCAGTACTGCTTTCTGGCAAAAGCTTTTTCTTAATTAATTTTTCTCTGAATTGCAAAGCGCATTTTTCTACTTCCATTGGAGAACGACGGATGTAACAATCTTTTGTCAAAGAAACAAAATCATATGTGATCGGTCCAATTACAGCGTCTTGGAAATCAATTACAGCACAACCACTATCATTCAAACACATGATATTCCGGCTATGAAAATCCCTGTGAACAAAGATTTTTGGCTGTTCTTGCGCATTCTCTATAAGACACCGAAACATTTCTTCAATAAGACCTCTTTCACCAACCCCTAAGTTAAGACCAAGCTGCTCAACAAGAAACCATTCAGGAAAAAGATTTAGTTCAGATTCAAGAATTGCTGAACTATAAAAAGGAAGATCACTATCGGATATGTCAACAAGCGCAAGCTTCAGTAGAAGATCCAAAGCCATATCAAAGTATTTTTGATTCGAAAGGCAATCATACAAATGTGTATCACCTAGGTCTTCGAGCAATAAATAGCCAAAATCCAAATTATCGGCTCTAATTTCGGGCACCCGAATACTATTCTCTTCAAGAAGTTTTTGGATTTTTAAAAAAGAAAAATTGTCTTCAATTGATGGTGGCGCATGCACAGCCACATAACTCCTAGCGTCGATAGACAATCTGAAATATTTTCTGAAACTTGCATCTCCGGTCAGCGGCTCCAACTGAAGTTGATTTCCTGCTACTCCAGTTTGTTCTGTTATCCATTTCCGCAAACTAGCGGATTTATTAGACATCTTCATCCTCAATTTAATCTAATAAAACAATTTTGAATTCACTTTACCTCAAATTGTATTTTAACTTACAAGTTTCGGGTAAAATTTACCAGCAAGATTAAAATTCTACTACTAGAGAAGCAAGATATGGCGTCAGGATCGATATCTAGCAAGGTGCAGCCAATCTTTTGCTCATTAGCCTGCTTACTATTCTACGCATTGTTCAGCGTGCAAAACTCTGCCTCTACCAACAATGATTCTCTATCTAAAACTGATTGGCAGCAAATACAAATGGTGCCTCTAGAAGAACAAGATGAATTATGTCAACTTTGCTCAGGGATGTACGTTGATCCAAGAAAAAAAACACACAGAAATATCAAATTTGATCCGGAGTTCATCGAAGCAAACGCGCGCAAGGCGGAGTTAACCAATGAGAAACTGACCTTTTCCGGAGGTTTTGAAGCCAATCAAGAAAATCAAACACTAAGCGGAGATAAGGCAGAGCTAAGTCGAGAGAAAAGTACGATACATATCGAAGGTAACGTCGCAATAAGAGAACCTGGCCTTTTGCTGAGGGGAGAAAGTGCGACAATGCAGACGCAAAATAAACAAATAGAGCTTACAAACGCTAGTTATACTTTACACGACCAACATATATATGGAAGTGCAGAGGCGCTTCGACGAAATGATCAAGGTATTGTAGAAATTGAAAACGGCGGTTTTAGCTATTGTTCACCTATAGGAAATCCAAGCTGGTATATTGAAACAAATTCGATGCAGCTAAATCCTAAAAAAGGAGTTGGCAAGGCAAGAGGATCCATTCTTCGAGTCGGCGGCTTACCTATAGCATATTTGCCTTGGATAGAATTTCCTATTGGCGATCAAAGAAGAACCGGATTCCTATGGCCTGAGATACATACTGGCCCACGCGGAGGATTAGATTTAACACTCCCAATGTATTTAAATCTAGCACCAAACTATGACCTAATGTATTCCCCTCGCTATATTCAAGAAAGAGGATTAAATCAGCACCTTTCTGGACGTTATCTAGGTCAGCGATTAGGGGATTGGGAAGCATCAGGTGGCTTTCTAAATAGTGACAATGTTTACGAAGAAGAGAATCCTAGTGCAGAAAACGCTGATCGATGGCTGGTGAAAATAAAGCATCTCAGAGAAGTGGATTCTAAATGGTCAAGCCGAATTAATTTCAGCAAAGTGAGTGATGCCGATTATCTAAAGGATCTGGATAATCTTGGAGTGAATTCTCGTCGAGCGACTTCTTTGCGACAATCTGGATCACTACATTTTGTGAATGATTACTGGAGTGCGGACTTAAAACTACTTCAGTTTCAATCACTGTCATATGGCATATCACAAAAATATAAAACTCTCCCAAAGATTACGGGAAGATTAATTCAAAAAGAGAACCTATTTTCATTCAACCCAATTTTAATACTGCAATACGCAAATTTCGACTCAGATCAAGAGGTTATTAAAGGGCAAAGGAAATATGGAGAAATAGGCTTTACATTTCCCATGCGATGGGATTTCGGATTCTTAAACTCGACCATAAAACATCGTGCGGTTTCATACTCTCTAGAGAATAATCTCTTACTTGAGTCTTACAACCCTTCTAGCAACTCACCTTTAGTTACTATCGATGCTGGCATATTTGCGGAGCGCGAGACTTCATTTTTTGGTAAAAAATTCTACCAAACTTTAGAACCAAGATTTTACTATCTATTCAGCAAGCATGCGGATCAGAAAGATCAACCCATTTTCGATACCAGTCCGCTTACCTTTGATTTTCAACAACTATATCGATCTAAACGGATCACTGGTTATGACCGATTTCAAGAAGCAAATCAGTTATCAGTAGGTCTTACAACTCGATATATAAATCAAAAAAATGCAGATGAATACCTTAGTGCCAGTCTAGGGAAAATATTTTATTTTGCAGGCAAAGAGAACTACTTTTCAGATTCGCTGGCCTCATTTCAGGACAGTGAATCGGATTTCTTTTTTCAAATGGATTTTTTTCCAAAAAGAACTTTTAGCTTAAATGGAGATCTGCAGTATAACCCTAAAAACAAAGATATTAGGCGTGGAAACATTTCCTTACGATACTATTCCAAAAATGGAAAAATCTTCAACCTAGAGCACAGCCACAGGAAAATAGAGAAGCTTTATTCAGAGAATATAGAAATAGATGAAACCAGAGTATCTACTTATTTCCCTATAGGCAGCAAGTGGCACGTCATGGGCGCTTGGAGCTATAACTGGGGGATAAAGTCTAGTATGGAAGATTTATTTGGTATTGAGTACGATAGCTGCTGTTGGAAAGCTCGTCTAATATATTCACGCCACCTAGACCGCGTGCCTGGCCAGAGATTAATTTCTCCCTCCCATTCAGGATTAGATAGAGAAGAATCAGTTCAAATCCAGATCCTCCTAAAGGGAATGGGCAGCTTGGGTCCGAGAGTTGATAAATTAATGTCTAGTATGATTAAAGGATTAAATTTTGGTGAAACTTAGATCGAATTTTTTAGGCGGCTCCATATATCCAATTGTTTTTCTGCTAACTTCAGTGCTATGCCGTGCAGAGATTCAGATATTAGATCAAGTTGTGGCTGTAGTGGAGGATGATGTGGTCTTGTCTACCGAACTTCGCGAAAGGCTCGAGTCTATTAAGGATGGAGTTAAGGCGCGAGGTCTGGAACAACCACCTGAAGATGTTCTGATACGAGAAACACTTGATGCTCTAATATTAGAAAGTATTCAGCTTCAACTCGGAAAACGAGCTGGAGTTCGCATCTCTGACTCTATGCTTGACTCGGCAATGCAAAGAATAGCTGCTAGCAATCAACTCTCTCTTGCCGAATTTAGAGTTGCCATCACTGAACAAGGTGGATCATATGACATGATGAGGCAGCAAGTTCTTCGCGAGATGATAATACAGCGAGTCCAATCTGGAAACGTAAATAGACGTATTCAGATCACAGAACAAGAAATAACTAATTTCCTGGAAACTGACGATGGACAACGTCTGATTCAACCCGAATATCGCATCATTCAGGGACTACTCGCCATTTCTCAAGATGAGAATAAAATTGAAAAAAAGAAAAAGCAAGATTATGCAGATAAACTTTTTAATAGAATTTCTAAAGGAGAAAGCTTCGAAAAAGTAATTAGCGAAGCTGATGAATATCCCTTTTCTGGTGGTGACCTAGGCTGGCGAAAGCTTGAAGATCTTCCCAGTATCTTTGTTGAATTAGCCCCCACGCTAGATCCCGGAAAAACCACAAAAACCATGAGTCCAAACGGAATCCATCTCGTATATATGGCCGAATCACGCGGAAGAAAAAAAATTGTAACCCAGACCAAAGCTAGCCACATACTGATTAAGACCTCTGAAGTCAGAACCGAAGATCAAGCCGAAAAACTTTTGGAAAATATCAAATCCGAAGTAGAAAATGATAAGGAATTTAGCGACCTCGCCAGACAGCATTCAGAAGATATTGGATCTGCTTCAGAAGGAGGAAGTCTTGGATGGATAAGATCGGGACAAATGGTTCCTGAATTCGAGAACACAATGGATTCTACGAGGATTGGTGCTATATCAATTCCTTTTAAAAGTCAGTTTGGATGGCATATTCTGAAAGTAGATGACAGGCAGGAAAAAGATATAACAGATGAGATGAAACGGAACAAAATCGCTGAATTTCTTCATAATAGAAAATATCAGGAAGAGTTAGACGCCTGGCTACAAAAAATTCGCGATGAAGCATTCGTTGATATAAAGTAAA
>CAJXCR010000094.1 GCA_913051825.1 uncultured Halieaceae bacterium | reverse complement strand
CCGCTAAAAATTGCCTTAGGCAATTTGTATCTTGCGAGAGCCTGTGAGGCAAAGTCTTTCAGACGGTTTTCATCTAAAGTGAAACCATTTTCTAGTTCTACTACAGCAACAACAATCTGACCCCAGCGAGAATCTGGCACTCCGACTACAAGAGCATCTTTAACCTCATGGTGCTTCTTAATGGCTTCTTCTACTTCTTCAGGATAAATTTTTTCTCCCGCTGAATTAATGCACGACGATCCTCGTCCTAGCAGCGTAAGAGTGCCGTCTTTAGCAACTGTGCAGTAATCTCCAGGGATAGAGTAGCGATGGCCGTTTATTATTTTGAAAGTTTTTGCAGTTTTTTCTTCGTCACCATAATAACCGACAGGCATTGGTCCCCCGAATGCGATAAAGCCTGGTTTATCGCTTCCTCGCGGAATTTCGTTGTCATTGTCGTCAAAAACTTTGCAATAGTCGTTAGTAATAAAATTGGCGGTAGAGGTAGAGTGTTCAGCTGTTGTTATGGATGTTCCAAATCCCAGTGCTTCCGATGATCCAAATGCATCTGCTAGAGCTGCCTGCGGGATGTAATTTAACAGGCGTTTCTTGCTTTCTTGGGACCAAATAACGCCCGATGAAATAACGCTCTTTAAGCTCGAAAGGTCATATAGCTCTGGATTTTTATCTAACTCAGCGAGTATGGGTTGAGCAAAGGCATCGCCGACGATTGTAATCGAATTTACTTTATGTTCTTCAATGGCGTGCAAAAGTTCTGGCGCGTCCAAAGAAGGAGATTCCAGAGTTATAACCGTCCCACCATTACAAATAGCGTTTATTGCTGTTAGAAGGCCAGTGCCGTGCATTAATGGGCAGGCAGGTATCATTGTTTCTCCTGGCCCTTCAAGAATAACCTTCTCTTTTAATTCTGCGATATTTTCAGGCACAGGACCAATGGCACGAGCGGCAAGCAAGAGTGCTTCGCGGAGGTTATGATGATCCCACATGACCGCCTTTGGTAGTCCGGTGGTGCCTCCAGTATAGATAAAAAGTTGATCACTAGGTGAGCGTTCAGCTGTCTTCGATACGCTAGGAGAATCTTGCACAAGAAATTCGTAGCTCATTTTGCTCGTCGGTGGAGACTGATCTTCAATTTCGATCCATTGCTTTACATTAGGAAGTTGGTTTTGGAGAGTGTCTATGATTTCTCGAAATTCTTCGGCATAAACGACTACAGTTGCATTAGAATTTTCGAAAATATATTTAATTTCTTCTGCTACGTATCGATAGTTAACGTTAACATGGGTCAGACGCCCACGAAAACAAGCGATCAGGGTTTCCATATATTCGGACCTGTTTCTCATATAAAAGCAGACGCGGTCGCCTGCTTGAGCACCGTTTTTATACATTGACTGCACCAGATTATTTGATCTTCTATCTAGATCGCCCCAGCTAATAGCGCGGCTGCCATGAATTAGAGCGGGGTGTTCTTTAGGCAACACCTCTAACAGTGCATCGAAAATATCACCAAAATTCCATATCACGATTTTTTCCTTTAAATTATTTTTCTATGTCATCTTATAGTAATTCATCTCTGGGTCCGCTGACGTATACTCCATCTGACCTATCATGCAATGGACAAGAGGATTTAACATGCATTATGAGAATAAATTATCACCTAGTGAAGAGCAGATAGAGGGATTTTTGACGCCCTTAGAACGACCTATTCATATGCTCAATCTACTTAAATTTCGAGAAAACGCGTCCTATCCTGATGGTAAAGATAGCCACTTAAGTGGCAGAGAAGCTTATGCCCGTTATACTAAAGAGGTGGCAAAAATTCTCCATGAAATAGGAGGAAAGATTGAATTTGTAGCGGATATCTCTAGATTGATGCTAGGTGAGGTAGAAGATCTGTGGGATGCAGTGGCCATAGCCTCGTATCCGTCACGTGAGGCAATGTTAAAAATGATTCAAAGTGATGACTATCAATCTATACATATCCATCGTGAGGCCGGTCTTGCCGGGCAATTAAATATTGAGACCATAAAGGCTGGTCACTAATACTCTAGTTTTCGAAACATCGTTAAGTGGGAACATTATACTCATGTCCCCATAAATCTCCGATAGTACTAACGGTTGGTGTATAGTGATCCCAATCTACCAATAGCCCATCGAAACCATATTCGATGGCAATACCACCTGGTGCCACGACATAGAAGCTACACATGTTGTCATTGACGTGTCGGCCTAACGTTGCCATGAGGGGCAGTCCAGCTTTTTTGACACGGTCTAGTGCGGATCCAACCTCATCTAGAGAGCTAACTTCCACCATTAGATGTATCACGCCAGCCGGGTGTGGATGATTAAAGAGAGCAAGTGAATGTTGTCTAGGATTATTTGCATGCATGAAAATGACTCTTGCTGGAGGAGCACCTTCGGGCATTGGTGGTGTTAAATCATCACATACCGGCATCTGCAACAGATCTCGAAAAAAACTCAATGTTTTTTCTGTTTCAGTAGTGGGGAGCACAGCGTGACCAAATCCAAGGTCGGTAGACGAAGCATCTCGAGTAATGAATTGGCTCTGTGTCGGAGAGATCATAGGTTCTTCAGTTAATTCTCTTCCGTGGTACAACTCGATTGTGTTTCCTGATGGATCTTGTCCCACAGCTAGCTCCGTTACCGACCGAGCTATTGCTTCCTCATCAGACGATTTTACAAATGCATATCCTGCATCGGCAAGAATATCGATATTTTTTTGCCATTGGTTCTTTGATCCACAATCTAAGCCGCAGCCCAAGAGACGATCATTTTTTCCTGCTTGAACCAAGAATCTAAATGGGTGATCGTCCATACGTATCTTTAATGTATCGTCGGAGTCGTTATTTCGTATGACCATTAGGCCTAGAATGTCGCTCGCGAAGTTGTGCCAGGCATCTAGATCGGTACTTTCAATCCTAGCGTAGCCAATATTTGATACGCTCATTTGTTTGCTCCTGTGCTTCCCAAAATGCTAGATCGCTTACATTAGACTATATCACGAGCCTCGCTTTCGAGAATAACTTGATCGGATGTTAGAGAGGTCATTATTTCTTTTTCGCAGAAAGGCGCTCATCATCTTTATCGGGGATGGTCTTCGCTATGCCTCTGCCTCTATTATCAGCTGCTGCCATTGCTGTTTCTTTTACAAGAGATACAGCCTGAAGATCACCTAGATTTCCCCAAGGGTTTTCTTTAACTGCGTAACCAAGAAGATTTAGTTCTGCTACGGTATTTTTATTTACCTGCCTCTGGTCATGCCGAATCAGGTGAGTTTCAGGAAGTTGGTGATGAAAACGCGTGGAATTAATAGCTAATTGCAGTGGGAGTCCAAAATCATAGATATTCACCATGGCTTGAAATATTGATGTAAAAATCGTTGATCCACCTGGACTTCCTATGACTAAAACGGGTTGATTACCCTTTATAAGTATCGTAGGTGTCATAGAAGAAAGCATACGTTTTTTTGGTTCTATCGAGTTTTTTTCATTGCCTATAACACCAAATTTATTTGGCACTCCAGGTTTTGCAGCAAAATCATCCATCTCGTTATTAAGTAAGAAACCGGCGCCTTCTACGACTACTCCACTTCCAAAATCCCAATTAAGCGTGTAGGTGACCGAGACTGCATTTCCCTGATGATCTATTATAGAAAAATGAGTCGTATCCACTGGCTCGAGTCCCGCCTGTGTATCTGCCGCAGGCGAAATTTTGGTTAGATTGACCGTTGAAGCTCTACCAGTAAGATAGTTGTCGTCTATGAGCTCGGTCACCCGATTATCTACAAAATCTGGATCTCCTAAATATTCTGCACGATCTGCAAACACGCGTTTAGAAATCTCCGACATTAAGTGAATGTGCTCGGCACTATTTAGAGGAGCTAAGCCATCATTATTCCTCACTAAATCCCACATTTTCAAAAGTTGCACTAGTGCTATTCCTCCAGAACTAGGAGGCGGTGCGGTCACTAGTAACATCTCCCGCCATTCTGTTTGAATTGGTTTCCTCCAAACCGCTCTATAATTGGCTAGATCCTCTAATGTTATCAGGCCACCACTGCGTTCCATCTGAGAGACTATTTTTTTTGCAATAGAGCCTTTATAAAAATCGTTTGGATCTGCCGCAATCTGAGACAGTGTATTTGCGAGTTCAGGTTGCTTAAACAGTATGCCGAACTGAGCGTGCCCAAAATATCTTGAGAAATTAGTCTCGCCTGCAATTATAGTGCTCCGATTTTTTATAAATTGCGCTAGCGTCTTCTCCACGATAAAGCCTTCTCGAGCAAGTTTGATTGCTGGTGATAAAATTCTTCTCCAGCTTAGAGAACCATACCTCTCATGGCTCGTATGCAGTCCTTTCACAGTGCCTGGTACTCCGCTTGCCAGAGCACCCACGAGTGAGCGTCTTTGCACGAAATTACCGTCATTATCCAGAAACATATTTCGAGTAGCTTTAATTGGAGCTTGTTCCCTGAAATCTAGGAATGCTACTTTTCCATTCATGAAGCTTGTCATAAAACCGCCACCACCAATATTACCTGCTTCGGGATACGTCACTGAAAGAGAGAATGCGACCGCGACTGCGACGTCAACGGCGTTACCACCATCCTTAAGAATACTTGTGGCAACTTCAGCTGCATATTTATCAGGAACTGCGATAGCCGCTGGGCTAGCGAAAGCCTCTTTTGCTAAAAAAGAGGGGAGGAGGAGTATTGCGATTGTGAATCTTGTAAGCAAATGCAACTCAAAAAAAAATTAGAAGGAAATTATACGACTCTATCTTTTACTCTGCAAAATCGGGCATACCCTAACTATTCCAATACCCAGTTCAGCATGTATTATGATGGCTGATATTTAGAGAATCTAAAAATGAGTGATTGGGAATATCTGACCTTGGAGAGAGATGATCGAATTTTGGTAGTCTCTTTTGACTCTTTGAGCCAGATCAATAGCCTCAATATCAAGCTTATGAGGGAATTAACTTCTCTGGCGATCGATCTGCAGCAAGATAATGAGTTGAGTGCCGTTATCCTTCGCGGAAACGACACCATGTTTACAGGTGGCATGAATCTTAAAGATTCTGAAATATTAAGTGCTCGTAGTGGAACGATTGCAGAAGAACGCATCCTAGCGAAAGTTGGCCCTTCAATGTGCGCGGCCTGGGAGGCGCTTGACGCTGTTACCATTGTGGCTATTGAAGGGTGGTGCATTGGTGGAGGCGTTGCTCTTGCGGTGGCATGTGACTGGCGTGTAGCCGGCTCTGACGCAAAGATATATGTGCCGGAATTGAAGTTAGGCATGAATATGAGTTGGCAGAGTATTCCCCGCTTAGTTAATCTGATTGGGCCAGCAAGAACTAAAGAATTATTAATCCTTGCCGAGCCACAAGGTGCCGATTTAGCTAAGGAATGGGGATTGATTGACCATGTTGCGCAGCCTGGCGATGCCTTAAACAAAGCAAAAGATCTAGCGATTCAAGTAGCGGAAATGCCTCCTATCCCGGTGCGCATGACTAAGCGAGCCGTCACAGTTAGTGCTACTGTTCTAAATAATGCTACTAGTTTTATGGATGTAGAGCAGTTCATGGTAACTCAGCATACATCCGACGCTCAGGAGGGTATGGCCGCATTTTTTGAAAAACGAAAGCCAAAGTTCGAAGGATGTTGATGGCTATTGATCTAGGATATGTTTGTTAATTTATAATACCTATTGATAACCCTTTAGAGGGATAAGAAAATAGTGTTTGTGAGTTTCTCATCTTGAGTAATTATAGATGGTTATTAATCCTTTTATTTCAGTACTTATAGGTTGAAGATATGGTGAAAGATTCACTTCTCCAAAAGGAATATGAACTCGGCTTTACCTATACTCGGTCGACCGGTCCCGTAGTAGGTAAATTTCTTACCGGTTTAAAAAACAGGCAGATTTTTGGAAATCGGGCAACTGATGGTAGGGTAATCGTTCCGCCTATGGAATATGATCCAGAGACTTTTCAACCTCTGAATGATTTTGTGCAGGTTTCAGATGCGGGTGTGATAGAGAGTTGGTGTTGGGTATCTAAACCCCGTTCCTCGCATCCAAGCGCAGTTCCTTTTGCTTGGGCTATGATTAAGCTTGATGGTGCAGATATTTCTATGATTCATCATATTGTTACAAATGAACAAAATCGAGTTGTAACTGGTGCGCGAGTTAAGGCTTTATGGATAGATCAGCCAGTTGGATTTATTTCAGATATTCGATGTTTCGTTTTGGAAGAAGATTAATGGACAACAAAAATAAGGAAGTTATTGATGCGATCGAGGCACCGATCTATTTAAAATATAACTTTACAGCAGGGCTTGCACCAGCTCGTTTTTTATCTCAACTAAAGCAAGGTGTGCTTACAGGTCAACGTTGTCCAAAATGTGATAATGTTTATGTTCCTCCCAGAGGATCATGTCCAGCGTGTGGCGTTGCCACCGAAGAAGAAGTTGTATTGGGCGATAAAGCTACGGTGCAGTCTTTCACTATCGTATCGATACCGATCCCGGGCAATCCAATTCAGCCTCCTTATATCGTGGCAAATTTGGTGCCCGATGGAGCAAACATCTCTTTCATTCATTTAATGAGTGAGTGCGTGAACGAAGAAGTCCGCATTGGGCAGCGTGTCACTGCGATTTGGAAACCCAAGGAAGAGTGGGATTTTGCAATGGACAATATCCGATATTTTAAGCCGCTTGATGAACCTGATGTTCCTGCAGAATTGATCGGACATTTGTCTGTTAACGGCACAGAGAATTAAATTGAATATAGATATTTGTATTGTCGCCTTTAGTCAATCTGCTTGCGTAGCTCAAGCCGGCGCAGCGAACGAGGTGGAGCTGATCATGCCTCAGTTGGAGGCAGTATATAGTCAAGTTGGTATTAGTAACGCGCAGGATGTTGATTTTGTGTGTTCCGGCAGTTGTGATTATCTGCAGGGCGCTGCCTTTGCTTTTGTAGCTGGGGTAGATGCATTAGGTGCCGTGCCGCCAATTCAAGAATCTCATGTGGAAATGGATGCTGCTTGGGCCTTGTATGAAGCAGTTTTAAAAATCCGGATGGGTCATGCCGAATCAGCCCTTGTGTATGGCTTTAGCAAATCCTCTCCAGGAGAGCTGCCAGTTGTTTTATCTCAGCAGTTAGATCCTTATTATCTCGCTCCTCAGTGGATTGATTCGATTTCTCTGGCTGCGTTGCAGGCAAGATTGATGTTGGATAAAGGAATAATAAAGGCTAGCGATATGGCCGCGGTTGTAGCGGCTTCTCGGCGGTGCGCGATGGATAATGATAAGGCTCAACTTGCAGGACAGTTTTCTATTAGTGATTTGTTAGAGGAGCCAGAGTACGTCTCTCCTCTACGCAAAGCTGATTGTAGCCCTATTAGTGATGGTGCCTCTGCTATGATTATTTGTACCAGATCTAAGGCCGAAGAATGGCAGGTGCCCTTCGTCCGATTAAGTGGGATTGATCATCGTATTGAAACTCA
>CAJXCR010000093.1 GCA_913051825.1 uncultured Halieaceae bacterium | reverse complement strand
GGCATTACCTTGTTTGCCAGAGATGGATACATGTCTACCGCCACCCGAGAGATCGAAAAAAACGCGGGAGCTAAACGTAGCTTAATTAGCTATCACTTCAAGAATAAGGAAGAGTTTTGGAAGTCATGTATGAGGGCGCTATTCTCACGTTTCAAGAGGGAAATGCAGGAGAAATCAAAGCAAGAACATGGAATGGAGAGAAAAAACCGTTTGAATTTGCTTGTTAGTAAATTCTTACGAGCCAATGCTCGCGTTCCCGAGGTAGGGCAAGTGTTAGCAGATGAGTTTCGCAGAGAAGGTTGGCGTCAGAGGTGGTTACTTGAAAATTACTATAGAGAATTTTTTTGGATCATAAGCCAAGTCTACTTACAGGAGCAGCGGCGAACTCATATCTCCGGTTTATCTCTAACACAGTTCTACTATCTAATAGTTGGCACAATGAGTATTCATAGCCAAGCTATAACTCACGAGATATTAACCGGCGAAGATCCTAATCAAAGCACTCACCTCCTAGAACTATCGTCCGTATTAACTAATATGCTTAAAACTTCAATTGATTAACTTGCCATCATTAGAGCTTAATTGACTCAATTAAATTTATGTATAAATATGACGCTAAGTACTAATTCTAGAGACGTTAAATGGCTCTAATAAATACACTTACGCAAGGAGATAATAATGACTGTAGAAACAGGAAGTAGGATACCGGATTGCACTGTGCATGTGATGGGCGAAAATGGCCCCTCAGAAACTTCGACTGCAGAAATTTTTTCTGGAAAAAAAGTAGTTCTCTTCGCTGTTCCCGGTGCGTTCACCCCCGGATGCTCAATGACGCATTTACCTGGTTATGTTTCTAGCGCTGGCGATATTAAGAGCAAGGGAGTCGATACTATTATTTGTATGGCCGTAAATGATGCCTTTGTGATGGATGCATGGGGGAAAGCCCACGACGCATCCGCTATTATGATGCTTGCAGATGGAAATGGAGATTTTACATCTTCTCTAGGCCTAGAACTCGATGGCACTGGTTTCGGCTTAGGTAAACGCAGCCAACGTTTTGCTATGATTGTCCAGGATGGGGTAGTAGAACATCTGAACATAGAAGAAGGTCCCGGTATCGATGTAAGCTCAGCAGAATCAATACTCGCTCTGTTATAAAGCTCAAATATCTAGGCTGGGAGTCTTGACCACTTTGACTTCCGGCTTAAATCTATCTGACTCCTCTTTTGACTTAAATTCATCCGCACTTTCGTAGAAGAATTTCAGGCCAGCCGCTACTCCAATTAAACGCTTTTCTATTAAGGGTCTAAATAATAGTCTGTTAAGCACACGACCAATTAGTCCCCAGGGAGCTTCAAAAATCATAGCCAATTGCACCAAAGTAGACTCATCGTCTAATTTCGACATATGGTAATTAAATTGCGCATACTTGAAGGGTATAAGTGGTTTATTTCCTTGGTGCAATCGAATATTAAAACCAGTATTTTCAATCCAATGAATGATGGTTTCATCAATTGCTTTTCCTGATTTATCGAAGACAAGTCGATGAGCATCAACCCCAGTTGCCGGACCCTCCAAGATTTCCGTCTTCACAATACCCGGCACATATTTATGAGCAATAGAAAAATCGCTCATAAAAGACCAAGCTTGGGCAGGAGGAATATCCACCACAACCTCTACCGTGACTCGCTCACTATTCAATATCTTTCCTCATTATGATGCAGATCGCGAGTCGTATTGCCCATAAGAATATGTAGTGGCAACGAGTCGCGCACTATCGACTACATCTGACTCGAATCCCAATCTACATAGAACTGTGAATACCATTTTCGAAACTTGGCAATCGGTCCATCACCATCGCACAACACAGGTAATGGTCTATAAATCTTATTTTCCCATATCGGTTTATCTTCTTCGAGCTGGCCTACGATATTTTTAATAATAGCCCCGTTTACTCCACCAGTGACCACTTCACCATCGACTTTGGGCTGCGTGAATGCAAAGCGACACTTCACTCTATCCTCGTCTATTGGAGTAGTCATTCCCATGAGGAAGGTCTCTGCAATCCCCACAAATTTCGTAAAACCTTGACCTGGTCCAACTGAAGCGTTAATTATCGCGCCGTCAACCTCTCCACGAGGAGTAGGCATCCTAGCTTTTTGAACTCCGCGGGAGCGAAATTCTTCATATTCTATATCCCATTCAGGCATACTTGATGTCCGATGAACATACAGAAAATGTGCCGGATCAGCCGCGTTTTCAGCCATTTCCTGCGAATGGGTGGCGATCTCCCATTCGTAACGCTGCAGAGGGGCCCATTCTGTGCTATTGGCTTCTTCATGCTGTTCTACTTCCCAAAGAGGATCACATTCATCAGGATGATACCAGGCCCAAATCACCTGATTGGTCTCAGTTATAGGATAGGATGGCAAGCATTTTTTTCCCTTAACTTTTGGCGGCATATTCTTAGCATATGGAATATCCGTACAAATACCTTCACCATTGAACTTCCATGCGTGAAAAGGACATACAATAGATTCGCCTTGGATCCTTCCGCCTCTTCCAGCATTTTCATGAATTCCATACCCTAAGTGCGCACCAAGATGCGGGCAGTAGGCATCTAATAAGCAGGATTTTCCAGACTCGGTTCGAAATAACACCAGATCCTTGCCAAAATAAGTTACTGGGATCGCATCACCTATTTCTAACTCATCGCTATAAGCGACCGCATACCAACCAAAAGGCATAGGCATAGGATAGCGTCTTTCCATAATTTGGTCTCCCAATACGAGTGCTGACGGAGAACTAGGTTAGCAAAAAATAGCTAACCGTGCTGACAACAATGACTCCTGTTAAATTAAGCACGAGACCTTCTCTAGCCATTCTGGCCGATGTTATCATGCCACTACCGAAAACTATCGAGTTAGGCGCTGTAGCTACCGGCAACATAAAGGCGCAACTTGCTGTCATAGCAGCGGGAACCATAATAGATTCCAAGGGCAAGCCTGCGGTAATCGCTACTGAAGCAAGTATCGGCATTAATAGAGCTGTACTTGCCGTGTTTGATGTGGTTTCAGTCATGAAGGTCACACCTAGGCAAATGATTACTATCAATAACCATAAAGGAAGATCAAGAAAACTGACAACCATATTCCCAACAATCTCACTTAGACCAGACACTTCAAAAGCCTTAGCAAGACACATACCTCCAGCAAAAAGCAATAATACTCCCCATGGAATATCGCTAGCGCGCTCCCAATCTAAAAGACGTCCACCTTCTCCATTAGGTACAATAAACATAAGAATTACGCACAAAAACGCGACTGATGCATCATTCGCTTCTGGAATACTCAACCATAAGCTCCAACCACCGAGAGGTTCCGTGCGCGTTATCCAAGCTAGTGCAGTAAGAAAAAAGATAGTCATTACTCTTTTCTCCCAAGAAGACCAATTGCCTACTTTTGGAAGGTTTAATGATAACGGCATACCTTTTCCTCGAGTCAATGAGATTGCGATAAGCGGAATCAATATAAATACGACCGGTAAACCCCAGCTCATCCATTTGACAAAACTTACAGTCTCCCCTACATGCTGCTCATAAACTTGCATAAACACGAGATTTGGAGGAGTTCCTATGGGAGTACCAATACCACCAACACTGCAAGCATAGGCCAAACCAAGTAGCAATGGAGGACCAACTCGAGATGGGTCAGTCGCGCCACTTAGAATTGCTAATGCTACCGGCAATAACATTAGAGCAGTGGCAGTATTTGAAATCCACATACTTAAAAATGCTGCAGCAAACATAAATCCCATCACGAGGCCTCGCAGACTTTTAGCGCCAAAAAGCCTAATCATGGCAAGAGCAAGACGACGATGAGCACCTGAATGCTCCATCGCCTTGGATAACAAAAAGCCACCTAACAACAATAAGATAAGAGGGGAGCCATACGCACCCGCAACTTCTGCCGAAGTGAGAACACCAGTTAACGGAAAAATAGCTAATGGCACTAACGAAGTAATTGGTATAGGAATTGGTTCGGTAATCCACCAGATTACACACATTGAGGCAACGGCTGCGACAATCGATGTGTCAAAATTATACCCAGCACTCCAAAAGCTAACGAAAATGACTATCGATAAAATAAGCCCCAAAAATATATAAATATCGGCTGACAGCAATTCTAAATTTCGCACGTGTGCACCTCTTTACTCTTGATCTTGTATTATTTTTCTTTATATCCTGAACTAGGAGGTAGGTATGTGTAAAGATATGAGGATAGCTCAAATGGGATTTATCCCTTAGACTATTTGCCTTATGAAGATATCTTCAAAAAATTTACTAATTGATCCCTTTGGTCGGCAAATAAATTATCTTCGCCTGTCAGTTACTGATCGATGTAATTTTAGATGCGTTTACTGCATGTCCGAAGAGATGGAGTTTTTACCAAAACCAAAGGTACTAACTCTTGAAGAATTATACTTAATTGGCAAGGCCTTTAATGAACTTGGTGTTACAAAAATAAGGCTCACTGGAGGAGAACCTCTAGTGCGCAATGACATCGTATCTCTCGCGAAAAAACTGTCCAGTCTTCCAGATTTGTTCGAACTAGTAATGACGACGAATGGAGCATTATTGCAGCATATGGCGATTCCATTAAAAGAGGCTGGTGTTAAAAGATTGAATATCAGTATTGATAGTCTTGATCGGCGGTCATTCAGGAACCTGACGAGATATGGAAATCTCGAGCAAGTAGAAAATGGAATAAATGCTGCATTAGACGCTGGTTTTGAGAAAATCAAACTTAACAGTGTAATAATGAATGGAAAAAATCATACCGAAGTAATCGACCTAGTCAATTTTGCCCGAGAAAAAGAAATAGATATTTCTTTTATAGAAGAAATGCCTTTAGGTAATATCGAAACACATAAAAGAAAAGAAACCCTCATGACAAGTGCCGAGCTACGGGATCTAATAAGCTTTCACTATAAACTTGAACCTTTAGGTGAGCCAGGTAAATTAGATGGGCCGTCAAGGTACTACGTGATGAAAGATAGCAGTTCAAAGATTGGATTTATTTCACCGCATAGTAATAATTTTTGTCACCTATGCAATAGAGTAAGAGTCACCGCAGAAGGCAGACTCCTCCTGTGTCTTGGACATGAAAATTCGATTGATTTGAGAGCTATCATAAGAGATAAGAGCGCTGATTTCGATGATTTAAAACAAGCGATCGTGACTGGATTAACGAATAAACCATTACGCCACGAATTCAGGGAAGATCAAGAACCTACCGTATTAAGATTCATGAATGCGACCGGAGGCTGAAATTTAACTGCCCGCGGATTTTTCTTAAATGAAATACCTCTTTAAACCGCAAGGATAGAGTCATTGGATTCGATAGAAAATATTACTAGCAGCTTTGAGAAGCACGGATATATCTGCAGTGAGAAGATTGCTACCGCGATTTTTTTAGCAGCGAAGCTGGAGAAACCTTTACTAGTTGAAGGACCTCCTGGCGTAGGCAAAACCGAACTAGCGAAAACCGCAGCATATGTGGTTGATAAGCCACTAGTGAGACTCCAATGTTACGAGGGGCTTGACGAAGCTAAAGCACTTTATGAGTGGAAATACAGCAAACAATTGCTCTACACACAGTTACTCAAAGAACAGCTTTCAGATGTACTTGGCGGGGCAATAGGATTCAAAGACTCCATGACTCGTCTCCATGCCTTTTCTGACGCCTTCTACTCTAGAGAATTTCTTGAACCTAGACCCTTACTACGAGCAATGCATGAGAAGAACGGCTCCGTTCTGCTAATTGATGAAATAGATAAAGCAGATTTTGAATTTGAATCACTTCTTTTAGAGATATTGTCTGACTATCAAGTCTCAATTCCTGAGATTGGAACTATTGCTGCAACAAAAATTCCTTTTGTGGTTTTAACCAGTAACGATACTAGAGAGGCGTCTGATGCACTCAAGAGACGTTGCATACACTTATATATCCCGTTCCCTGATCAAGCGCTAGAAGAAAGAATTGTGTTGGAAAAAGTTCCACAAATTGACGACAAGCTGCGAAAAAAACTAGTGGGATTTGTTCAGGCGCTTCGTAGTTTAGATTTAAAAAAAACACCGGCTATCTCTGAAACCATTGACTGGGCAAAGAGTCTTCTTCTACTTAATGCCAAATCCTTAGAATCTGATTTAGTAGTCAATACATTAAATGTCCTTTTAAAATTCGAAGAGGACATAGAGAACACAAAATCAAATCTGGCATCTATCTTGAAGCAAGCATAATCGTCTAATGAAATTTCGATTAAAACTTTCTAGTTGATTTGTATGCACAAAAACCTAGTTAACTTTATCTCCATGTTGAGAAGTCATGACATTAGAGTTTCCCCGGCGGAGACTATAGACGCACTTAATGCCATGTCTGTTTTAAACTTCGAGAAAAGATCTCAGATACGAGATGGCTTAGCAATGACTCTTGCTAAAACTAAGTTAGAGGAGAAAGTTTTTCTTAAGTGCTTTGACCGATTTTTTAAATCCGAACTACCGAATATCAATTCGGATAGTCTTTCTGAAGACACAATATCAACTCAAGATATATCTAATTTAATCGAAAAAATTAATTCTAATGAAATAGAAAATGAAACTTTAATGTCACAGACCTTCAATGATCTTGCACAAACATCATTAATGAAGAATTTGATGACAAATAATCGCACTGAACTTGCTCTCTCGCTACGGAGAGCTGCTGAAGAAGTCAGTCTCAGCAAAATAAAACTGTTCACTCAAAAAGGGCTATATACGAGAAAAATTCTTGATTCAATGGGCGAAGAACATATAAGAAATACTATTGAGATAATGGAAAAATCTAATGATCAGAGCCTCAATGAAATAAAAAATTATAGAGACATGCTTCGACAAGAAGTAAAAGATTTCGTAGAACGCGAGTATATGCTTCAGGCTCAAGCACGTAACAAGAAATTAAGCGACGAAATTCTCGTAGACGTCAGACTAAGTAACATTGAACATTACTATTTGCATCGAGCAAAAGACTTGATAACGAAGATGGCCAGCAAACTATCTAAACGTTATGGGAAGCAGATAAAACGATCCAAGAAAGGCCGGATTCACATGCCAAGAACCCTTCGAGAAGGCGTTCCATATCAAGGAATTCTGTTTAAAACTCACTGGAAGAAAAAAATCCGAAAAAAACCACAGATTTTTGTTATATGTGATGTTAGCGGATCAGTAGCGGCCTACACCAAATTCTTTCTTATTTTCCTTTACACTATTCAAGATGTACTTCCAAAAGTTAGAAGTTTTGCATTCTCTAGCCACCTTGGAGAAGTATCATCTTTTTTTGTCGAAAATTCTGTGGAAAGAGCTATCGAATTAGTTAATTGGCAGTACGGAGGAGCTACAGACTATGGGGGTAGCTTTGAAGATTTCAAAAATCTTGCAATCGCTGATATTGATAGACGCAGTACCGTTCTGATATTGGGTGACGCAAGAAACAATCAAGGAGATCCTAAACTAGAAATACTCAGAACAATCTTTGAGAGAAGCAAACAAGTTATCTGGTTAAATCCTGAACCACGCAGAGCATGGGGAACCGGAGATTCTGAAATGAAAAGGTATCAAACTGCGTGTCACATATCAGCGGAATGTGGAAATCTTCG
>CAJXCR010000092.1 GCA_913051825.1 uncultured Halieaceae bacterium | reverse complement strand
GATTGTGCATAGGTTTGGTTAATAGGTGCTGTGGCAAAAAATGCTAAATAGGTAGCAGATACAACCGCTAACCGTAAGCCTGATTTCTGATAGATGGGGTTCATTCTAATGATCCTCCTAAGGAACTTCGTTAACGAATTTTTTTTAATGTTATTCAAGGAAAAGATATCAGTTTTATGAGTTTTATCAAATCCTAGAATTTGTCAATTATTTCCTTAATTCAAGGTGCTTCTAGCTAACTGATAGATGTTGGGAAAACTAGTAATAGGCAGTATAAATATCGGGAAAATAGCAATTAATATTCTATAAGAATAAATTCACACAAGGACTATTTTAATTTTAGTATCCCTAATCGTGATTGATTTTTGCGATGCCCTCTGGCGACAATACCTCAATCCAGTACCCATCAGGATCCTTAATGAAGGCAAGTCCTTTCATGGATCCGTCATCTGGCCGCTTAACAAACTCTACACCTAGCTCTTCGAAGCGATCGCACGCAGCATAGACGTCAGAGACGGAAATTCCAATATGTCCGAAACCTCGCGGATCCTGGTTTCCATTATGGTAGCCAGGAAAATCAGGATCATTTTCGGTTCCCCAGTTATGGGTTAGCTCCAGTGTTCCGGTTTGGGAAAAGATCCATTTGGTTCTCTCAGGACCCTCTGGAGGTATTTCTCCAACTAGCTCCTGCTCATAGCCTAGGAAGTAGAGAGAGAAATCCATTGCTTCATAATCGTATCTATGAAGCAGGGTCATTCCAAGCACATCACAATAAAAGGGAATTGATATCGCAGGATCCTTAATTCTAAGCATAGTCTGGTTGAATTTAAAATTTGTGGGGTCGGATGATGTCATGTGATAAAACCGTTTGCGATATGATTGGCGGTGGAGTATATATTGCAGTCACATTTTTAGGCAAATTGTTAAGATAATAATAAATAAAAACTTGAGGAGGAAATAACGTGGCAGAATCAGCGAGCGCTTATAATCCAGAATTTAATCCCACAGGTATTGAGGGAGGTGTCGATACCAACATTTTACCATGGCTTCCAGTGCCAGGTCTGAGTGGAGTTGCCGTAAAGCCGCTCCGCGCAAGTATGGAAAGTGGTCTTTTCTCTGTCGTCATGAAAATCAATTCCGGGGCTAGACTTCCTTCCAGTGTCTTCTTGGGTGGGATGGATTTAATGGTCTTGTCAGGGAAGGTGACTTATTCGGACGGCGAGTCAACAAGTATCTTGGAACCAGGTGTCTGGGGATATGTGTCGGCGAATACTCGAATAGCTGAGATGGTGGCAGCGGAAGATACTGAATTGTTGATGAATTTCTTCAATGCTGTTGCCTTTTTGAACTCAGACCAGTTAGTTCAGTCCATTCTCACCAGCGCAGACATACAACTGATGGCCAAGAGAGAAGGCATTACGCTAGTTCCAAATACCCTGGCCGCATGCATGGATGACAGGCCAGACCCTTTCTCTGGAACCGGCGAGCCTTTGGCAATCGCATCAAATAACAATGCTGGCGCGCTCGTTACGGCGGCGGCTGTTAGCGATACAGCTAATCTTTGTCACCCCCACTTTATCGATTGTCGTTCGGTGCCTTGGGCGGTTAACCCGGATTTACCTGATATTGGCCTAAAGATATTGAGAGTCAGTCAAGATACTGGAGTAATTTCCTTGATGGTCAGACATAACGGTGTTGCTACTCCACATAATCATATAGGAGGTGCGGATTTCTTGGTTCTCTCAGGGCGGATAGGATACCGAGCAGGGCCTCCAGAAGGTTATGGTCCAGGTGTCTGGTTCTATGAGCCACCCGGAGCGCGTCATGAAGCGACACAAAGTTTAAACGACGAAGACCTGATTTACACAGCAAACGTCTACGGTCCGTTATTCTTTGATTCTGGCAAAGGCACTCCTGTTCTCGCTGTTTTATCCTGGATGGAGTACATACAGCTAGCAGAAGCGGGGGGAGCCAAATTAGTTCCAAATACTGCCCCTGGCGACAGCTCATTGTTGGCGTGGGCTCCTCTAAAAGGAGCTTCTTAGGTCAGGCGGGTTTGCACACTCGAGAAGTCGAGGCTTCCGTGCCCGGCTTCTTGGTGTTTCTCGTAAAGTTCCTTAGCCAGCTTGCCCATAGCGTTATCTATTCCTGCAGTATCTGCAATCTCCATCGCTAGTCTGAGATCTTTTAGCATCAGGTCTACCATAAACCCGGGCTGGTAATCATTGCTGGCCGGCGCATTATCCATTACGCCAGGGTAAGGGTTGTAAACTTCAAGTGACCAGTTTCGACCCGAGCTGGCAAGCATGATCTCTGAAAGGACCTTGGGATCTAGATTGTGTTTTGCTCCCATGGCGAGAGCTTCTGCGGTTCCAAGCATATGAATAGCAAGCAGCATGTTATTGCAACCCTTGGCAACCTGACCTGAACCGTGCGGGCCGGCATGGAAGATATTCTTCCCCATATCCTTAAGTATTAGTCTTGCCTTTTCAAATGTTTCTGCATCACCTCCACACATAAAAGAGAGTGTGCCGGCTGCCGCGGCGGCGACACCGCCAGAAACCGGTGCGTCCATAAAGCCAACGCCACTCTTTTGGGCAGCCTGACCGACCTGCCGTGCGGTTTCAGCATCTATAGTGCTGCAGTCTAAAACACAGGTTTCGGTGCCGATCATCTCAAGCAAACCGTTCTGACCTATATAAGTTTCTGCGACGTGTTTGCCGGCCGGAAGCATCGAGATTATGTAGTCTGCATCCGTTATTGCATCCTTAGCGGTTGATGCCTTTAAGGCGCCTTCTTTAGCCAGTGCGTCGCAGGCAGCAGGTACTAGATCAAAAACGCTTACCTGGTGCCCAGCTTTGAGTAAGTTTTTTGCCATTGGCCCGCCCATGTTTCCAAGACCTATAAATCCAACTGTTGCCATATATTTTCTCGCTATATTTAAATTACGTACCTAGGTCTGCCAAAGGATTTTTAGGCCAAGGCGGTTCGAACATTTTTTCAAGTCTGTCGTTTGGGACGCTATTAATGTTAGGGAACTGCCAATTTGGACTTTTATCTTTATCTATAAGCAGCGCCCTAACACCTTCCGAAAATTCGGGGTCACGAATGATATTGGTAACCAGTAAGATTTCAGATTGAAATACAGATTCTAAGGGCATCTCTTTTGTTATTTTGAGTTGATGATCAATCCAACATGCTGCAAAGGGTGACCCGTTGATCATTCCATCACTTGCTCGAATCATCCATTTGTCTTCGGTCTCAAGATCCGCGATAGCGGCGGCAAAAGAAACGATGTCTTCTTTGCTGCTCAGTCCTTTAATAAGTTCTAGTCTGGATTCGATTTGTCCCGGCGAAGGTGGTGGAGAATTATTGTCTGAAAAGTTTTGAATGGTATTAGTGGTTAGCGAATGATTGCTATGGTTGTCATTGCTCCAATCTTGAGTGCATAAACTGTCTAGAAAAGTTGCTTTGCTTTCATTAAAGAAAATCTCGTCAGCGATACCTGTATAAATGGCATCGGTACAATTTACAGATGCGCCAGTAAGCGCAAGAAAGCGGCCAACATTATCGGGCATCTTGTTGAGAAACCAACTACCTCCGACATCCGGGAAAAGCGCTATTGTAATTTCAGGCATCGCTATCCGCGTCGTTTCGGTCACGATTCGGTGTGAACATGCTGCGAGAACGCCTAAGCCGCCTCCCATTACAATCCCCTGACCCCAGCAAATGATGGGCTTTGGATAGGTATGGAGCGTATAGTTCATACGATACTCATTAGCGAAAAACGTTTCAGCGTAATCACAGGGTCCACCAGGTGTTTCAATCGCGGACTTGTAGAGTGCCTGTACATCTCCGCCTGCACAGAAGGCTTTGTCTCCAGTGCTATCGATAAATATGAGCTTTACACTATCATCGTCTCTCCACAATTCGAGATATCGTTGCAGACTGTCTACCATCTCAAGAGTGAGCGAATTAAGAGTGCTTTCCTGATTCAGTGTCAACCTTCCAATAACACCTTTCTTAAGATCAATCTTATCTACAATAAGTGATGGCTGTGTCATCAGCTGTTGGTCCAGTTCGGTTTTCTCTTTTCAAGGAATGCAGTGACGCCTTCTTTTTGATCATTGGTTCCAAAAAGATCTACGAATTTTTGTCGTTCGTAGGGCAGGGCTTGAGAGACCGCATTATTCCGAGCCTGATGAATCAGATCTTTACATGAGGATACTGATATGGGGCTTTGTTCCCCTGCCTGTTCGGCCAATGCCATTGCTCGATTTAATGATTCACCAGGATTAACGACTTCTTCAACCAGGCCGATCTCTTTCGCCGTATCTGCCTTTATCCTTTCTCCACACAGTATCATCTTCTTAGCCCATCCTTCTCCCACCAACCATGAAAGTCTCTGTGTGCCCCCGGCACAAGGGAGCAGGCCAACTTTGGCCTCAGGCAAACCCATTTGAGCTTGAGATTCCGCGATTCGGATATCGCAGGCTAGCGCAACCTCTAAACCACCGCCCATAGCGAACCCGTTAATGGCAGCGATTGACACTCCACGAAAATCTGCCAGTGTTTCAAATCCTTCTCCAAAAAACTGTGCCATATCGCGGGCTTTATTTGCGTCACCGTCTGCAAAGATATTCAGGTCTGCTCCAGCGGAAAAAAACTTTTCTCCAGCGCCAGTGATTACCAAAGCAAAGATTTCCTTGGTCGAGTTTAGCTTCTCTATGAGAGATTTCAGTGCGGGTAGGCTTTCTGTGTCCCAGGTATTTGCCGCCGGATTATCGATGGTGATACATGCCGTGTGTCCAGAAATTTCCACTTTGAGTTTTTCACTATCGCTCCAGTTCATTTAATTACCTCCAATGCTTCATTGATCATCATTTTACGTGAAATGATGACACGCATTATTTCGTTAGTTCCTTCTAGTATCTGATGGACACGCGAGTCACGAACACGCCGTTCCATTGGGTATTCTTTAATATATCCATATCCTCCAAATAACTGGAGTGCCTCATTACATACGTCAAATCCTACATCGGTAGCGAAACGTTTTGCCATCGCGCAATATATAGTTGCTTGAGAGTCTTTTAGGTCTAATTTATTTGCGGCGAGTCTAATCATTTGTCTCGCCGCGACAACATTTGTCAGCATGTCTGCGAGCTTGAACTGTGTAATTTGGAATTCTGAAATTGGCGTACCAAACTGCTTGCGATCTTGGACGTAATGAACCGCATCTTCGAGTGATTGTTGTGCGCATCCGACGCTGCACGTCGCAATATTAATCCTGCCGCCATCAAGCCCTTCCATAGCGATAGAAAAACCTTGACCCTCATCTCCGAGTCGATAAGACGCAGGCACGCGAACATCTTGAAAAGTGATCATACGAGTTGGTTGAGCGTTCCATCCCATCTTCGGTTCTTTTTTACCAAAAGTTATTCCGTCACTGTCAGCGGGAACCAAGATCGCTGTTACCCCTTTAGCACCATCTTCACCTGTGCGCACCATTACTACCAAGACATCCGTTTCTCCAGCACCTGAAATAAAAACCTTGCTTCCATTTATGATGTAGTCATCACCATCTCGAATGGCCCTGGTAGATAAAGATGCTGCATCAGAGCCGGCACCAGGTTCAGTTAGGCAGTACGAGGAAAGTGTCTTACCAGAGATCAGATCGGGACACCATTTTTCGACGACCGCATTATTACAGTATTTACCAATCATGCTTGTCGCCATGTTATGTATGGTCAAAAAAGCGGCGGTAGTGGTGCAACCTTTGGCTAATTCTTCAACAATAAGGCTGGCATCAAGCCTGCTTAAATCAAGACCCCCAGCGGATTCGGGGGTGTACATTCCCATAAAACCGAGCTCCCCGGCCTGCATTAACTCTTCTTTCGGAAAGTGCGATCTCTCATCCCATTCGGCAGCGTTGGGCGCAAGTACACCGCTAGAAAATGCTCGCGCACTCTCTATGAAGGCCTGCTGATCTTCAGTTAGAGAAAAATCCATATTGGTTAGTTGAACTTACTCATCACCTTGCCAAATAGATCTTCATCACTAGGAATGACTTTTGTTTCTTTAAGAGGTTTCGATACCCATGTTTCATTAATAAGGTCCCGCCAGGTTATGTTGTGATTTACAGAATTCCCGCCCCATGAACCACATCCGAGGGAAAATGTTTGGCGCATACCATTCCAGAGATTGCCGCTATTTGATGCAGCTTGAGGCTGATTAACCATTACTCTAGATGTCTTGGTAGATTGAGCAAACTGCATAATATTCTCATCGTTATTTGAATAAATTCCACAGGAGTGTCCTTGGCCTTGATAGCTTTGAATAGAGTTAGTAGTAGCAATCGCTTCTTCTAAACTTTTTACTTTGTAGAGTGCCATCACAACAGATAACTTTTCTCCCGAAAACGGAAAATCCTTTCCCGTACCTTCCTCAGGAACTATAAAAAATAGTCGATCCTTTGGAAGAGCGATTCCCGCCATTCCTGCAATTTTTTCTGCCGGTTGAGCGACAATGGCAGTGTTAAGGTGGTCGTCCTGCCATATGGTGTCCTGAAGCTGTTTCTTTTCCGCCGCGCTTACGACGTAACCTCCCTCAGATTCGAGTTTAGATATAAATTCATCGTAAATCTCTTCCTCAACAATTACGGCATTATCAGCCGAGCAAGAGGCTGCGAGATCGAGCGTTTTAGAGATTCGAATTTTTTCAGCTGCCTCGTTTAAGTCAGCTGTGCGGTCCACGGTAATACAAGCATTGCCAACACCTACACCCAACGCAGGAGTTCCGCTGGAGTAAGCAGCGTGAACCATTGCTCCGCCACCGGTAGCAAGGACGCGATCACACTGCCGCATAAGTTCATTCGTACTATCAAGCGAAGGTATCTCTATCGCGATAACTAAATCCGCAGGAGCGCCGCAACGTTCCAGCGCATCACGCATGTAATCGCAAATTTTCTTGTTTGTTAATTTTGCCCTGGGATGAGGGGCAATAATAATGGAGTTTCGCCCCTTCACAGCGGCAATTGCTTTGATTACCGGCGTGGCCTCAGGATTGGTAGATGGAGACAGCGCTCCAATTACGCCAACAGGCTTAGCTATTTTTATCAGGTTGCGCTCAGTATCTTCTTCGATAATGCCCACGGACCTGTCGTCAATGATATCCATTAGCGTGGCTCTGGTTTTTCTATGGATTTTTAAAAACTTTCCATCATAGTTTCCTAGTTGAGTCTCATCGACTGTGAATTGCGCGATTTCTTCTGCTCGGTCATCTTTTGCTACCGCGTATACCATTGCAGTAATAAGCTCGTTGACTTGATCTTGAGTGTAATTTTCAATTTGTTTTTGAGCTTCTCGAGAACGCTTAATTAATGTCGCGATTTCATCTTCTGGGGTCATCGATTCTGTCATTAGCATGTTACCTTGGTTTAAGTCGTTTAGTGGAAAATGCCAAGTCTACCATTTGAGCAACCAAGACTAAAACTTGCATTTTACCTACCTGGAACCATACAGAGTTTCACCATGTTATATTAGCTGGGTAAATTTTAAGTATATTGTCCAAATACGGAATTAGCTTTTATGCCAAAAGAAACAGATGATCTTCGAATTCTTTCTACAGAAGAGTTGCTCCCTCCGGAAAAACTTATAAATGAGATCCCGCCTAGCTCGATAGCTTTGGAGACAGTTGCTGGTGCTCGAGGTGCGATACACGACATTCTTTCCAGTGATGACCCGCGATTGTTGGCGATTGTGGGACCATGTTCTATCCATGATCCTATTGCGGCCATCGATTACGCGGACCGCCTTTTGGAGATGGCTCGTAAACTTGAGGAAGATCTAGTTATCGTCATGCGAGTATATTTTGAGAAGCCTCGTACTACAGTAGGTTGGAAAGGATTAATTAATGATCCTGGCCTTGATGATACCTTTGAAATAAATCGAGGCCTTCGCTTAGCCAGGAAGCTCTTGCTTGATCTTTCTGATATGGGACTTCCCACCGGTACTGAATACTTGGATCTGATAAGCCCTCAGTACATTGCTGATTTGATTTCTTGGGGAGCCATTGGTGCGAGAACGACAGAAAGTCAAACACATCGAGAATTGGCTTCAGGGCTTTCTTGTCCGGTTGGATTCAAAAACGCTACTAATGGCGACATTCAGGTTGCAATTGATGCTATAGGATCCGCAATTAAGCCACACCATTTTTTGTCGGTCACAAAGTCTGGTCATTCTGCAATTTTTCATACGAAAGGCAATGAAGATTGCCATGTGATCTTGCG
>CAJXCR010000091.1 GCA_913051825.1 uncultured Halieaceae bacterium | reverse complement strand
AAGTCAGTCTGGGTTTGATCGCTTGTGTGCTGCATTTGTAAATTAAAGCGCTTAAATTGATGATCCCCGTCATCAATTGTTCCATCACCAGATGAGCGCGCAGCACCTAACTTATAAGTGGTGCTCTCTTCAGAAGATTGTCTGTTCTCGATTGCTCCTTCTAAAGATTGAAAGTTCATAGAGTCATTGCCAAGGCCCATCGAAAATTTCCCGCCAGGAGAAATTTGATCTAGTTTATAATGGATGGTGGCCATAGTTGCGTTAAACCCATATAAAGCATTATCAATACCCAAGGCGATATTGGAGATAGAGGCTGATGATGAAATTGGTAAGTCGATTGAGTAATGTCCTGTTTGGGGATCTATTATTGTTGCGGCACCAATTTTAAAACCTGTATTTTCAAAAAGCCCTCCCCGAACCGTTACATCAGATTGGGCTTCCGGCATCCCTCTAGATTGGAGCTCCACAATAGGGTTGTAGCGTAAGTTACTAGCTAAAGAGGTATAGGTTCCAGCTGGATCATCGTTAGTGACTCGAATCGCTGTGACTATGATTTCAGTTAAGGCGTTTTTAGTATCCTCTGCAGCGTAACAGGTGAAGCTTGTCAATAATAATATGGTTAGAACTCTAAAAGATGAGACGATGGTGTCCATGAAATCTTTCTCTCTAAACGGTTGCATGTTCTTTTTAATGTATATTAGCGTTCTTTCTAGATGAGACGCCTGTGATCTAATATGCTTTAGTATTTTACATGTTAAAGTATCTTATTAATTAATTTTTCTGCAATATCTTGGCTTGCTTGAGTACACTCCTATTTTTATAGTTGCATAGATTAATCTTACTCATTTGGTACTTTAAAACGGACTGATACATTGCAAATATCTGGAAAAAAAGCAGTGATACTTTTGAGTGGTGGTTTAGACTCAGCCACGACGCTTGCGATTGCCAAATCTGCTGGCTATACCTGCTACGCATTATCTTTTTCGTATGGGCAACGTAACAAGCATGAACTCAATTCCGCAAAATTAGTAGCTGAATCCATTAAGGCTGAGAGGCATATAATACTCAATTCAGATTTGTCGATCTTTGGTGGATCTGCTTTAACTTCCGATATAGAGGTGCCAAAAGGAAGGACCGAAGAAGAATTATCTCATGGTGTTCCAGTGACTTATGTTCCGGCAAGAAACACTGTTTTTCTTTCTCTTGCACTTGCTTGGTCAGAAGTGTTGGAAGCGACAGATATATTTATTGGAGTAAATGCTCTCGACTACTCTGGATATCCAGATTGTAGACCTAATTATATTAGGGCATTTGAAGACATGGCTAATTTGGCTACGCGATTGGCTGTAGAAGATGATAGAAAAATACGTATTAGAGCGCCTTTGATCGATTTGAGTAAGTCGCAAATTATTCAACGTGGGCTCGAGCTCGGTGTAGATTATGGAATTACTAACACCTGCTATGATCCGAAGGACGACGGTTATCCTTGTGGTGGCTGCGATGCTTGTCACTTGCGAGAAAAGGGATTTGCCGAGGCGGGTCATGTTGATCCTCTATTATTGAGGTTTAATTCAGATGTCAGTTAATCAGTTACGTTTCATTGCAAACGCTTCATTTGAGGCGGCACGATCGATTGAACATGATGCCGCTCCTTCGAGAGGACGGTCTTTACATGGACATAGTTTCTTGGTTCGTGTAAGTGCGGACGGCGACAGTCAAGATTTCATGTCATTAAAACTAAGGCTTGAGAATACCGCAGCGATTTTGGACTATCAGTTTTTAAATGACCATATTGTAGAGCCGTCTGATACGGGGTTGGCTTTTTGGTTGAATGAGAAATTTGCGGATCTAGAAGGTGTACAGTGTGCTGTTCGAAGTTCCTATCGTCGAGGAGCCTTCGTTGAATCTGATGAAGAGTTGTGTATTTGGCAAAGTTTTCGTTTTGAAGCGGCACATTGGCTTCCTAATGTACCTGTGGATCATCAATGTGCTCGCATGCATGGGCATGGATTTGAAATATTCCTTTATGTAAAGCTTGGCGTTGCTGGTGAAGAGGCCACTATTTTGCCACGACTAATAGGTGAGTTGAAAGCTGAATTGGATGGTCGTACTTTGAATCATATCTCAGGACTCACTAATCCTACTAGCGAGTTGTTAGCGGTATGGATATGGGAGAGATGTCATTCTGAGCTTTCCAGTTTGTTAGGTGTCACAGTAATGGAAAATTCATCTTCTGGCTGTCATTACAATGGATTAGCTCATCAGATTTGGACAGACATATATTTTGAGGCAGCAGTCCCAGCATTGCCCTCAGCCTCGTCAAGCGAAGTACTTGGCCATAGCTATTGTTGCCGACTCTACCTATCTTCGACAGTTGACGAAATTCTGGGTTGGACAGTGGATTATGGGGACGTAAAATTAAAATTTGATCCTATATATAGGCAGTTAGATCATCACTTTTTAGCTGATCTTGCCGACATTAAAGACACTTCCCTAGAAATGTTAGTTTACTGGATTAAAGAAAAAGCGATTTCCGACATTCCTTTATTAAGCAAGTTGGATCTATATGAGACACCGAAGTCAGGGGTATCTTTAACCCTATCTGGGGCGAACTCCGATAGAGATTTTCTCTTTCCATGACATACACAGTTAAAGAAATTTTTTATACTTTACAAGGAGAGGGCTTTTTCAGTGGACGAGCCGCAGTATTTTGTCGCTTTACTGGTTGTAATCTCTGGAGTGGACATGAATATCATCGTGACTCAGCAGTTTGTCAATTTTGTGATACTGATTTCTTAGGAACTGATGGAGAGGGCGGAGGGAAATTTAAATCAGCAAAATCACTTGCTGATCAGATAGATAAGATATGGTCTCAAGAGACTAACAATCAAGATTCTCGATTTGTAGTTTGCACAGGAGGAGAACCTCTACTACAACTTGATAATTCTCTCATTACAGAATTACATCGACGTCATTTTTTTGTTGCGGTGGAAACAAATGGAACTCAGGATGCTCCTAGTGATGTTGACTGGTTAACTGTTAGTCCAAAAGCTGGGGCTCAATTGATTTTAGAGAGAGGAAATGAATTAAAACTAGTCCACCCGCAAAATGGCGTTAATCCAGAAGCTTATGAAGATCTGGATTTTGACAACTTCTATTTACAACCTATGGATGGACCTGAGTTGGAGTCCAATACAAAGCATGTGATTGAGTTTTGTAGGCGAAACCCTATCTGGAAAGTAAGTTTGCAGACACATAAATTTTTAGATATACCTTGATTTTTTGATGCTTGAAAAAGAGAGCTCCAGATAAATTTATACTTATAGTGATCATGCTATGCACAAATTGAAATTTCATGCTGAATAACCTTACTTTAGATCAATTAGTCGGTCGTGATGATGCGCACGTTGTTGATTGGAATGGTGCGGGTTTGAATTCTCAGGTCCTAAATTCATTTAAACGACTTAGTTCTGATGCAAAGAAAGCTGGATTCGATCTTCGTATAGCGAGTGGGTTTAGGTCATTTGATCGTCAGTTAACAATTTTTAACGGCAAAGCGAGGGGTGATCGACCTATATTCGACGACAATGGAAATGTTATCAAAATTGATGACTTGTCTTCTTACGACTTGCTTTGTTCGATACTGCGCTTTTCTGCTTTGCCTGGCGCTTCTCGACATCACTGGGGAACTGATATAGATGTATACGATGCAAGTGCTGTTTCTTCTGACTACGTGGTTCAACTATCTTTGAAGGAAGTTAGTTCTGGAGGCATATTTCACTCGCTACATAACTGGTTGGATCTGCTCATGGAAGAAGATAAGTCTCATGGGTTTTACCGACCATATGCGGTTGACAGTGGCGGAGTGGCGCCAGAGCGGTGGCATCTGAGCTTTGCACCTTTAGCTTTTATTTATGAGGATGCTATGTCTCCAGAGCTCATTAAGTCTGCTTTGGATGATGCGGCTCGAGAGAAAACACTTGAACTACATAATGCTATTGATGAAAACCTAGAAGAAATATATAACCGCTTCATAATTTCACCTCCCGAATGGGCTCCTGTTTTATAGTTTGAAATTTGATCTTAATTTTTTCTGGACCCCAATGTTTTTTAATTCAACATATCTGGGGAGCCCCTTTCTATAATTGGGGTAAGCTTCGCCCTCTATCAATGGTTGTAAGTATTCGACGGCTCTTTTGGTTATTCCATAGCCATCTTTACTTATGAAACTCCTTGGTAGCATTTTTTCTTTATTAGCTACTCTGTTAAGTGAAACCTCACCTATGGACCACTTATACCGCTTGGTATTTCCACGTACTATAGAAGGCATGACACTATTTTTTCCTTTCAGTGCAAATTCAACCGCCATTTCACCCACAGAATAAGCCTGGTCTACATCCGTTTTGGAGGCAATATGCCTGGCCGCACGCTGGAGATAATCAGCTACCGCCCAATGAAACTTGTATCCAAGATCGGCTTTTATCATTTGAGCCAGAGTGGGAGCCAGTCCTCCTAGTTGTGCGTGTCCAAAAGCATCTCGTGTTCCTGAATCTGCTAGGAATGTTCCATCCGCATATCTGGTGCCTTCTGATGCGACGATCACGCAATGTCCATTGAGTTTGACTGTTGCCGCCACTTTTTTAAGAAAATTTTTCTTATCAAATGTAATCTCCGGGAAGAGAATAATGTGGGGTGCATCTTTTTTATTTTCTTGTGCTAGGCCTGCCGCGGCTGCGATCCATCCGGCATGACGACCCATAACCTCAAGAATAAAAACTTTAGTTGATGTCTCGCACATGGATTTGACATCCATCGCAGCTTCTTTGGTTGATATCGCTACATACTTTGCTACGGAACCAAACCCTGGACAGTTGTCAGTGTGAGGAAGGTCGTTATCTATAGTCTTTGGAATATGGATAGCTTGAAGTGGATATCCCATAGTTTTGCTTAGTTCAGATACTTTTAAGCATGTGTCGGCGGAGTCGCCACCGCCATTATAGAAAAAATAACCTATATTATGCGCTTTAAATACCTCTATAAGGCGTTCATATTCTGCTCGATTTTCTTCTAGACTTTTCAATTTATGTCTACAGGATCCAAATGCACCACTCGGAGTAGTTAATAGGCCGCGAATAGCACTCCGTGTTTCCTTTGAAGTGTCGATCAAGTCCTCTCTGAGTGCACCAATGATGCCGTTACGTCCAGCGTAGACTTTGCCGATTTTTTTTGGATATTTGCGTGCAGTTTCAATGACGGCACAGGCTGACGCATTTATTACTGCTGTAACACCTCCGGACTGAGCGTAAAATGCATTTTTTCTACTCATGTTTTCTCCCTCTGATTAACGATCTTACTTAGTCATGAATGAGATTTTAATGATTCAAATCTATTACATAGTTAAGGAGTAAGTTAATTTAGATTGTTGATAGAGGGGCGCATGCTAACATGAGCGGCTTGTTAGAGGGAGTTTGTTAGTGGAAAAGAGCGTACATATACTTGGTGTTTGTGGCACGTTCATGGGAAGTCTAGCTATATTGGCCCGCGAAAGTGGATTTTCTGTCAGTGGTTCTGATGAGAATGTATACCCACCCATGAGCACACAGCTTAGATCTTCTGGAATAAAACTTTACGATGGTTATGAACCAAGTAATTTAGAAGCTCGCAATGATAAAATCATTGTGGGTAATGCGATGACGCGTGGTCAGCCTATAATAGAGCATATCCTTGATAAGCAATATGATTACACATCTGGACCAGCATGGTTAGCAGATAATGTGTTGTCAGGTAAGTGGGTATTGGCTGTATCAGGAACTCACGGGAAGACTACCACTTCAAGTTTGCTGGCATGGATCCTTGAATTTGCAAATCTCAGTCCTGGATTCTTAATTGGTGGTGTGCCCCTGAACTTTGGTTTATCGGCGAGGCTAGGAGAGTCGGATTATTTTGTCGTGGAGGCAGATGAGTACGATACAGCTTTTTTTGATAAGCGTTCAAAGTTTGTTCACTATCATCCAAAGACCTTGATCATCAATAATATTGAATATGACCACGCTGATATTTTTCCGGATATAGAATCGATTTACAAACAATTTCATCACCTAATCAGATGTGTCCCGAGCACAGGTTCCATCATAATTCCATCGGAAGATTCCGGAATAAGTGCAGTTCTAGAAAAAGGTTGTTGGACACCTGTTGAACGATTTGCATTTGGTGGAAATTTTTCTGGGTGGAACGCTTATAGTGTCAATGATGACGGATCCAGTTTCTTTATTAGTGATCCTAATGGAAACGCAGCAGAAATTAAATGGAAAATAAAGGGAAAGCATAATGTGCAAAATGCTATGGCCGCTGCTATCGCTGCAAATCATGTTGGAATTTCTCTAGAAGTTATTGCGAATGCTATTTGTGAATTCAAAGGTGTTAAACGTCGACTTGAATTTATTGGAAATATAGAAGGAATTTCGATATATGATGATTTTGCGCATCACCCGACGGCGATCGCTAGTACGTTAGAGACCCTGAGATCAAGTTATCCAACACGAAAGATTTTTGCGCTTATTGAGCTGCGATCTAATACAATGAAGGCTGGAATTCATGGTAATAGCTTAGTAGCTTCAGTAGAGAATGCTGATAGTGTCCATTGGTATGAGCGCACTGGAGAGTGGTCAGGAATTCAGAGTTTGGATAATCCATCGAGCTCCTCTTATTTTTATACCAGCGTGGACAAGATTGTGACGGATCTATCTAAGAGAGTGTCAGAGGGAGATATTGTTGTTCTAATGAGCAATGGTGATTTCGACGATGCAGGGGCTAGTATTATAAATGCCTTAGAACAAGGAGTTAGTAGGTGAGCGTGTTACGTGATTTTTACATTAAAGCAGTTTTGCGAAGGCCAATTTTTTCTCTTCTTATATTAGTTTTCTTGACCCTACTAGCGTTGACCCAATTTGCAAAGATAAAACTTGATGCATCTGCGGACGCTTTATTGCTAAAGGGTGATCCGGCACTCGAATTCTATAGGGAGACGAGCAAAAGATATGGATCTTCAGAGTTTATTCTGCTTACTTGGCAGCCTTCTTCTGGAGAGTTATTAGGGAGCGAGTCTTTAGAGAACTTGGAATTAATGACCCTTAAGTTGAGGGAGTTACCCGGTGTTGCATCCGTCGTAACTGTTTTAGATGTTCCGCTTTTATCAAGCAAACCGATAAGTTTGTCCGGTATAACCTCCGGAGAAGGGCTGCCTACGCTCGATGATTCAACGATCGATCGGGATATAGCGCTAGATGAATTTATGACCAGTCCCATCTATTCTGACCTTCTGGTTAGTAAGTCAGGTGATCTTAGTGCTGTACAAATAAATCTTGAAACCAATGAAAGTTATCGTCAAGCAGTAGAGGAGCGAGAATCACTTCGGAAGTTGAAAGAAGCCGGGGCTCTTAATAGCTCAGAGAGAAATTCTTTGAAAAAAGCAGAAGCCTTAGTAAAAAAAATGAATGCTGAAACCTTGTATCAACATGGAGTGTTAGTCGAGAGAGTAAGAGCAATTGCCGCCGAATTTGATTCTAATGCGAAGATTTTTGTTGGCGGAGTCCCCATGATCGCCGCAGATATGGTTGCTTTTGTAGAAAGCGATCTATTGGTTTTCGGAACAGCGATAATCTTACTAATGATGATTATGCTTGCTATTATTTTCCGTGAAGTAAGGTGGGTAGTTATACCTGTCACAAACTGTTTAATTACTGTGACTATGATGCTTGGTCTACTAGGTTTTCTTGATTGGCGGATGACTGTCATTTCGGCAAATTTTGTAGCAGTTCTTCTGGTTGTATCTTTGGCTATTTCAATACATCTGGTCGTTCGATACCGTGAGCTAGAATCTCTCAATCCAAATGAAGAAAAACACAATCGAGTGGCGTCAGTCATGCAATTAATGGCCGTACCCTGCATTTATACTGGCGTAACGACCATTGTCGCATTTATTTCGCTGGTTGTTTCTGGTTTGCAACCAGTTATTGATTTTGGATGGATGATGACGGTCGGTATTGTTATAGCATTGATTATTTCATTTATTGCTGTTCCTTGTCTTATGCTCGTGTGGACCTCTAAAGAGGTAGTTCCGGCGGATATTTCATCTCAGACACCACCATATACGATGTATTTTGCGACTTTTGCAGACAGGCAGGGAGGCGTTGTCTTAGCTGTTAGCGGAGTGCTTCTTTGTTTGTCGATTTTTGGAATTTCTCGCTTGGAAGTAGAGAATCGTTTTATTGATTATTTTAAAGAGTCTACAGAAATCTATCAGGGTATGGAGTTGTTAGATTCAAATCTTGGTGGGACGATACCTTTGGACATTATTATTGATTCGCCGATTTCTTCTCGTGATAAGGATTATTCTCAACATGCACCAATAAATAACACTGAGGCTTATGAGCGGGCGAATCCAGATTTCGC
>CAJXCR010000090.1 GCA_913051825.1 uncultured Halieaceae bacterium | reverse complement strand
TCAAAACTATTAACCTTGCCACCTTTAATAACCCCTCCTGAAATAACAATTCCATCATCCATAACTTTATTTTTCACACCTAAGACATCTAGCCCGACAGCCATACTAGCAATTCTATCACTCTCCTTAACTCTCAATTCCGCTGCACCAGAAAGCTTTGTACTACCTTCTGCACATGCCGCTGCAATAAAAATCACAGGGAACTCATCTATCGCTAAAGGAACTAAATCTGAAGGTATTTCAATGCCTCTTAACTTTGAATATCTAATTCGAATATCTCCAACAGGCTCGCCGCTAACCTCTCTCTGATTTAAAATTTGAAAATCTGCACCCATTAATTCTAGTATCTTTAGAATTCCCGTTCGGGTGGGGTTTATTCCTACGTGTTTTAACAAAATATCTGAATTTGGGGTAATCGCGGCACCTACCAAAAAGAACGCTGCCGAGGATAGATCTGCCGGAACTTCAATTGAACGACCTACAAGTGTCCCTCCTCCGCTCAAAGAGATTTTGTTACTTTCTTTAGAAATAGAATATCCAAATCCTTCTAACATCCTTTCAGTATGATCGCGCGTTGGACCTGGTTCTCTTACAGTAACTTCACCATCGATAAATAATCCAGCCAAAAGCAACGCGGATTTAACTTGCGCGCTGGCTACCGGCATATCATATTGAATACCTGTAAGCGTTTGATTACCTGTAATAAGAATCGGCGGATAATCTCCATTTTCCCCACGTAAAGAAGCACCCATCAAATTTAGCGGATGGATAATTCGACCCATTGGTCTCGCCATTAGTGAGTCATCACCAAACAATTGAGAGTCGAAATTTTGTGCTGCAAGCACCCCAGACAAAAGGCGCATACTGGTACCCGAATTGCCTAAATCCAATGGGGCCTTCGGTGATTGCAGCCCATTGAATCCGACTCCGTGGATCTGAAGAAATCCTTCTTTTGGAGCTTCTATTCTAACACCTAACGCTCGCATCGCCTTTACCGTAGAGAGGACATCCTCACCCTCTAACAAATTTACTACCTCGGTAACCCCTTCAGCCAAAGCTCCAATAATGATCGATCTATGTGAGATAGATTTATCTCCTGGGACACGAATTTCTCCTTTAAGACCACATCCCGGATTGACTAGATAGTTTAGAGACATACTTAACTTCTAAATATTGTAAATTGACTGATTAAGTTTCAGAGAAACTATCACGTGCATTTTTTGCGCGAGTAAAAATATCTAGAAGAGACTTTGCATTGTTCTGCTCAATCGCAAGGCGCAAAAGATTTAAGTCTGAAGAAAAATCGTCCATCGATTTAAGGATTTCTTCTCGATTAGCCAATGCTATGTCTCTCCACATAGTGGGATCACTTCCAGCTATACGCGTAAAATCTCTGAATCCTCCTCCCGCGTAATCAAAAATAGTGTTTGCTTCAAATCTCTTCGAAAGCACGTTAACAAGATTATAAGCCAATATATGTGGGAGATGACTAGTGGCAGATAAAAACTTATCGTGTTCGGTCACTGACATTTCCACTACCTCAGCTCCTAAACTTCTCCACATTTCAGTTAAGAGTTCGACGGAATTTTTATCATTTGAAGGAAGTGTTGTTAAAATCACTCGACGTCCTTCAAAGAGATCTTCCGTGGCTGCGCCGTTACCACTTTTTTCGGAACCAGCAATAGGATGCCCAAGCACCAACTTCGGAGGGAAGCTTCCACAGGTCTCCAAGGCTACACGAAGTAGATTGCCCTTAACACTTCCCACATCAGTGACTATAGGTCCATCTGGTACATTAGATTTAGGTAAAATTTGACGAAGTATCTTTTCCGAAGCTAGTGCCGGAGCAGCAAGAATAACCAAATCAGCATTTTCTAGAGCATAATCCAGGTCTAACGTGAATTCATCTATAAGGCCTCTAGATAGAGCCTGCTCTAATCTTTCTCTAGATCTTCCGTAACCTAATAAATTTCCACTAAAGCCAGTCTTCCGAAGAGCCATAGCTATTGACCCGGCAATCAATCCCAATCCCAAAAAGGTAACGCTCGATATAGACGTATTTATTTTCACTTTACCAATCCAACGAACGAGGATAAGACCCCAAAGGCTTAAGTAACACCGAGTTTTCTTCTAATTCTTTCATAATTGATTTAACTTTATCGTCTTGAAGGTGTCCTTCAAACTCAATGAAAAATACATATGTCCATTTCTCGGTGCGTGAAGGTCGAGTGTCTATTCTCGTCAAACTTATATTGGATCGCTGAAAAGGATCCAATATCTTATATAGCGCTCCAGGTTTATTGCGACTAGAAACAAGAATGGACGTTTTGTCCTCTCCACTATGCGGAATCTCACTGGACCCAACTATCAAAAATCTAGTTGTATTGTCACCATTATCCTCTATATTTGAACTTATCCTCTCTAATTTATATTCTTCCTGCGCTACTCCTCCTGCCACTGCCGCTATTCCAACATTCTCCGCCGCTAATTTCGCGGCTGCCCCATTACTTGGTAACGACTGCCTATCCACTCTAGGATAATTTAAATCTAACCAGTTACGACATTGGGCAAGACCCTGCTCGTGCGCACAAATCTTAGAAACTCCGGATTCCTTAGTTAGTGATGAGACTAAAAGATGATGTTCAATTCTAACCTCAACTTCACCCGATATTTTTAATGGCGAATCCATAAAGTTATCTAACGTATTATTCACCATGCCTTCGGTGGAATTCTCAACAGGGACAACACCAAAATCACTTTGTCCTGATTCTACGTGCGCAAATACTTCATCTATAGTAGACACAGGCTTACATTCAACTGCATGCCCAAAATGCTTCAGCGCAGCAGCCTGCGAAAATGTGCCCTGAGGTCCCAGGTAAGAAATCTGCAAAGGCTTTTCGAGTGACAAACATGCCGACATTATTTCTCTGAAGATGGTCACAAGCGACTCGCTCTTCATCGGCCCATCATTACGATCTGCAATCTTCCGAAGTACCTGTGCTTCTCTTTCTGGTCGATAGAAGAGATTTGTTTGAATTCCCGAAGAAGCCTCCTGAGTTAAATCGCTCAGCTTGATATCTGCTACTTTTTCAGCACACTTAGCCCTTTCATTAAGCAAGTCTTGAATTTTAAGATCAATGTCATCAATCTGTGATCTAACCTCCTCCAATCCAAAGTTATCTTTTTGTCTTGAGTCATCACCCATAACGAATCTCAAAATCCGACATAAAAGAAATGAGTGCATTCACTGCGTCTTCAGGAACGGCATTGTATATACTTGCTCGCATACCACCGATTGCTCTATGCCCTTTTAAGTTAAGTAATCCTAGGGATGAAGATTCCTCCAAAAATTTCTCATCCAATCTATCGTTCATCAATCTAAATGGGACATTCATTAGAGATCTATTTTTAACTTCCACATTATTAGAATAAAAGTCACTTTTATCGATAAATTCATATATAGCAGAAGCTTTTCTGCGATTAATCGATTCCATGACGTCCAACCCTCCTATCTCTTCTAACCAAGAAAAAACGAGGCCAGCCATATAAATAGCGAAAGTTGGAGGTGTATTCTGCATAGACGAATTTTCTGCCGCCACTGTCCAATTCAGCATAGAAGGACAACTTTCAATTGCATTTCCCAAAAGATCCTTTCTCACAATTAAAATCGTCAGCCCTGCTGGACCAATATTTTTCTGTGCCCCCGCATATATGACCCCATATTTCGTCACATCTATTGGCCTTGACAAAAGGGTGGAGGACATATCTGCCACTATCGGAATAGAACAATTAGGAGTCCAAAAAAATTCTACGCCAGATATGGTTTCATTCGAGGTCAAATGCAGATATGCAGGATTTTTCGAGTATTCCCAAGTGTCTTCTGCAGGAATTCTTAGAAGGTCATCAGAATTTATCTCTGCCACAATCTTAACATCGCAAAAACGCTTCGCTTCCTTGATAGATTTCTCTGACCAGTGCCCAGTATGAACATAATCTGCAACTGTATTGACTCCGAAATTAATAGGAATAGCAGAAAACTGAAGACTCGCTCCACCTTGCAAAAATAACACTGCATAGCTATCTGGAATTTCTAGAAGCCGCCTCAAAGAGCTTTCAGCTAAGTCGACAGTCTCCATAAATTCCTTTGATCGATGACTAACCTCCATTACGGAAACGCCCAAACCTCTCCAATCTAACAATTCATCTTTGGCTTTTAGAAGAACTTCTTCTGGAAGAGTGGCTGGACCCGCACAAAAATTAAAAGCTCTAGGCATTTAGGTTTACTCTTTCTTAGCTATAAAAAAAATTAGCAACAAAAATAATCACAAATCGAATCTTTTACACTACTTATCAGGTGTTGATTCATCATCAGTTTCTTCAACACGAGCGACACCAACTATTTTCTCGCCAGTTTTTGTTTTTATAACTCTTACACCTTGAGTATTTCTGCCAAGTTCAGAAACCTCATCCACTCTTGTACGAACAAGAGTCCCTTGATTAGAAATAAGCATTAGTTCATCTCCTGGGAATACTTGTGTAGCACCAACCAAAGAACCGTTACGCTCTGACGTTTGCATCGCTATCACTCCCTTAGTACCGCGGCTTTTTGTTGGAAAATCAGGCGCGATAGTTCTCTTTCCAAATCCATTTTCACTAACTGTTAAAATTGAACCATTAGCTTCAGGTATAATTAGCGCGATCATACTGTGTCCTTCGGGCAGCCTAATGCCTCTAACCCCGCGAGCAGTTCTTCCCATTGATCTAACATCTGATTCAGCAAACCGAACCGCTTTCCCCTCACTACTTACTAACATAATATCGCAATTACCATCTGTTACCGCGGTGCCAACGAGCACATCTCCTTCTTCTAATTCTAAAGCCCTAAGACCCACGCTACGCTGACGAGAAAAAGCCTGTAATTCTGTTTTTTTAACGACTCCATTCAAGGTCGCCATAAAAACGAAGTGGTTTTCCGCATAGCTTTCAATGGGAAGGATAGATGTTACCCTCTCGCCATCATCAAGTGGCAACAAGTTAATCATTGGACGTCCACGTGCATTTCTTCCCGCCAAGGGAATGTGAAAAACTTTTAACCAATAGACCTTACCAAAATTTGAGAAACACAGGATAGTTGCATGCGTGCTTGCTATAAGAAGGTGCTCAACAAAATCTTCATCCTTAACAGCTGTAGCAGATTTTCCCGTACCACCGCGGCGCTGCGCCTGATAATCCGTTAGAGGTTGAGTTTTAGCATAACCCCCATGCGATATTGTCACGACGCGATCCTCTTCAGTAATAAGATCTTCCACAGTTAAATCTTGCTGGGAGTCTATAATTTCTGTTTTACGATCATCGCCATATTCTTCCAAGATTTCCTGCAGTTCATCAGTTATAACGCTCTTTAGTCGATCATCATCATCTAGAATTTCAACGTAGCTAGCGATTTCATCTAGCTTTTCCTCATATTCCTGCAGTAACTTTTCTTGCTCTAAGCCAGTTAATCGATTGAGCCTCAATTCCAAAATCGCATTTGCTTGAGGAGGCGAGAGATTATACTGCCCGTTATTTAAACCGTAGCTTTGATCAATCCCGTCCGGTCGACATGCGGTTTCTGACGTTCGAGATAACATACCTAACACTTCATCTGCATCCCAAGAACGAGAAAGTATTTGATCGCGAGCCTCAGCTGGAGACGGCGATTTTTTAATTAATTCTATGATCGGATCTATATTGGCTAGCGCGATGGCCAAACCTTCTAATATATGGCCTCGCTCTTTTGCTTTTCGAAGCAGATACAAGGTCCTGCGAGTCACAACTTCTCTGCGGTGAAGTAAAAAAGCTTCTAAAATTTCTTTTAAATTTAAAAGTTTTGGTTGGCCATTAACCAAAGCCACCATATTAATGCCATATACGGCCTGTAACTGTGTCTGCGCATAAAGGTTGTTTAAGACTACGTCACCTATCTCTCCTTTCTTCAATTCGATGACAATTCGCAATCCATCCTTATCAGATTCATCGCGAAGCTCAGAGATACCCTCAATTTTTTTCTCCTTAACTAACTCTGCTATTCGCTCTATTAAACGCGCTTTGTTAAGTTGAAAGGGTATTTCGTGGATTATGATCGTCTCTTTCCCCGATTTTTCATCGGACAAAATCTCAGCTCGTGAACGAACATAAATTCTTCCTTTACCTGTGCGATACGCCTGTATTATTCCTGCTTTACCATTAATGATAGCTCCGGTTGGAAAATCCGGGCCAGGGATATAACCCATCAATTGATCTACAGTCAGATTAGGATCAGATAAAAGGGCTTTAGAAGCGGATATTACTTCTATTAGATTATGAGGGGGTATATTGGTTGCCATTCCAACTGCAATACCTGAAGATCCGTTGACAAGAAGATTTGGAACCCTCGTCGGTAATACGTCAGGTATAAGTTCTGTTCCATCATAATTATCGGAAAAATCAACGGTCTCCTTATCAAGATCCGCCAAGATTGAATGGGAGATCTTCCTCATTCTTATTTCTGTGTATCGCATAGCGGCGGCAGAATCACCATCGATGGAACCAAAGTTCCCTTGTCCATCAACTAGCATATATCGCATTGAAAAAGACTGAGCCATCCTAACAATCGTTTCATAAACTGCAGAATCTCCATGGGGATGATATTTACCTATTACATCCCCTACAACACGAGCAGATTTTTTGTAGGATTTGTTCCAATCATTACTCAAAACATTCATGGCAAACAAAATTCTTCTGTGGACCGGTTTTAAACCATCGCGAACATCTGGCAAAGCACGACCCACTATTACACTCATAGCATAATCCAAATAAGACTGTTTAAGCTCATCTTCAATATTTACCGAGACGATTTCTTTAGCCAAATCAACCATGAGAGATATTTTCCAAAAACATTGATAAAAAAGGATTAAGGGCTAGTTATTAACACCTAAATTGATCCTAAACTAAATAACTACTCCTAGTAGTTAAAAGAACCAAAAACACGCCGTAATTATACGAAATTTGGCAGCAAGCCGCCATTAATAACCATGGTAAATTAATAAGAATGAAGCTTGATCCATTTAAAATTATACTATTAAGGTAAATTAGCGTAGGTCTATTAATATTTGCGATTATTTATTATGCGGAGATGCGATTTTGAGTAAAGTCACAAATAAAATTGACAGGGTAGATTCTATAATTAATGCGGGATGGTTGATCCCAATCCTACCACATAAAAAGATACTAGCTGGACACTCTGTGGCAATCACTGATGGCAAGATATCCAACATTTTCCCCAAAGAGAAAGCAATAGATTTTGTCTCAAAAGAAGTTTTTGATTTACCAAATCACGTACTACTGCCTGGTTTGGTTAACTGTCACGGCCATGCTGCGATGTCACTTCTGCGTGGATTAGCTGATGATATGGCTTTAAAACCTTGGCTTCAAAACATCATATGGCCAGTCGAAAAAAAATATATTTCGGAAGAATTTGTGAGAGATGGAACAGAACTAGCAATTGCTGAAATGTTGCTTTCTGGGACTACCACATTTAGCGACATGTACTTCTTCCCTGAAACAGTTGCTGAAGTTGCTATAGCAAGCGGTATTAGATGTCAGATAAGCTTTCCAATACTAGACTTCCCCTCCAATTGGGCTGAGAGTGCTAAAGAATATCTAAGTAAAGGGCTGGCGATTAGAGACAAATTCAAACATATCAATCTAATTTCCACCGTATTTGGTCCTCATTCGACTTATACTCTAAAGGAAAATAACCTCTCAACCATATCTACCCTTGCTTCAGAACTAGATATAGGTCTACAAATTCATCTGCATGAGACAAATCAAGAAGTGCTCGACGGACTTGCTGAGAGAGGAGAGCGACCAATCGAAACATTATTCAAGCTAGGTCTGTTAGGCCCAAAAACGCAGTGCGTCCATATGACAGATCTCAATGATGAAGACATAGAACTTCTAAGTCGCACAGGCGCTCAAGTAATTCATTGCCCGGAATCAAATATGAAACTAGCATCGGGTATTTGTCCTATCAGCAAGCTTCTAAACGCGGGCGTTAACGTAGGAATAGGGACTGATGGAGCAGCCAGTAATAACGATCTGAATTTATTTGGAGAATTGAAAAGCGCGACTTTGCTCGCGAAAATAAATTCTATGGATGCAACAGCGCTAACAGCATCCGAAGCATTAACTTTAGGTACTTTAGGCGGAGCAAAAGCTCTAGGAATGAACAAAAATATTGGAACAATCGAAGTGGGAAAACTAGCCGATCTCATTGCAGTTGATTTACACCAAATAGACATGCAACCTATACATAATGTTTTCTCTCAGCTCATCTATGTTAATAATGGTAGCCACGTAACACATAGCTGGATTCAAGGTGAACAGATAATGCATCAACGTGAATTATTAAAAATAGATCAAGATAATTTGCGTCGAAGAATTTTAAAATGGCAAAAAAAACTTTCAATTAATGAGCTGTAGATAATGAGCAAAAAAATCAATGTGGATCAACATGAAATTAACAAATTTGAAGCTCTTGCTTCTCGATGGTGGGATAGACAAGGCGACTTTAAACCGCTTCACGATATAAATCCTCTTAGGGCCAATTGGGTTGATCGAGAAACTCCAGTCTCGGGGAAAACTTTGTTAGATATTGGCTGTGGCGGTGGTATTTTTTCGGAATCGA
>CAJXCR010000089.1 GCA_913051825.1 uncultured Halieaceae bacterium | reverse complement strand
AATAAAACTCTTAAATGTTGAAGTACAAGATTCAGCAGTTCTAGGAGAAGTTGGTGCTGCTTGGGATGGGCTCTCCGCGACGCTGGATATCGCTAATATTGGTTTGGCTGCAGAGCTTTTAGGTCTTTCCGAGGAAGCATTCCAAAGAACTGTCAAGTATTTGCAGGAGCGAAAGCAGTTTGGAAGTTTTATTGGGTCTTTCCAGGGATTGCAGCATCGAGCGGCAGAAATTTTCGCAGAGCTGGAATTGTGTCGTTCCTTGGTTCTCAAGGCTTTGCATGCTATTGATGAAAGATCGGATCAACTTCCACTTCTGGCTAGTGCCACTAAAGCAAAGCTATGTGAAGTTGCTCAAAGGACGACGAATGAAGCTATTCAAATGCATGGGGGCATTGGAATGACTGATGATTACGAAATCGGATTTTTTATAAAACGAGCTCGTGTACTTCAACATATTTTCGGTGACTACAACTACCATCTAGATCGATATGCACTTCTAAGCGGTTTCTAATTCCTGATCGATATACCATTAAAAAAACTGTGAATCACTACCGCGAGTAGGTTCGCAAAAAATAGCAAAGCGACAGCTTAGAGCAGAGTATGAGAAGTTAATTTTTGAGGGAATTATTAAGGAGAATCAATGATGGATCTTGGAATTAGCGAAAGGGTAGCGCCTATACTAAAAAAAGTAAAATCGTTCATAGAAAGTAATGTCATTCCTTTGGAGAAAGAATTTCTTAGTGAAATAGAGCGTGGGGACAGATGGTCATTTACTGATAGACAAACTGAAATTCTGGAAACCGTCAAGGACGAGGCCAGGAATGAAGGCTTATGGAATTTTTTCCTGACAGAAGGAGATCAAGGTTCAGGACTGACTACGGTAGAGTACGCGTATTTAGCGGAGGAGATGGGGAAATCCCATATGGCGGCAGAGGCATTTAACTGCTCAGCACCTGATACGGGGAATATGGAGGTTCTGCACAAGTATGGTTCAGAAGATCAGAAAATGCAGTGGTTACAACCTCTTCTTAATGGTGAAATACGTTCCGCATATGCGATGACAGAGCCAGGTGTCGCTTCTTCAGATGCAACCAATATATCCACTATGGCCAAACTTCAAGACAATCAATGGGTGATCAATGGAGAAAAGCACTGGATTTCTGGTGCTGGAGATCCGCGTTGTAAGATTATGATAGTGATGGTCAAAACCAACCCTGAAGCACAGCTTCATCAGCAGCAATCACAGATTTTGGTACCTATAGATTCTCCAGGAGTGGAAATTATTAGACCTATGACCGTATTTGGTGCCGATGACGCGCCACATGGGCATATGCATTTAAAACTGAATGAGGTTCGTGTTCCCAAAGATAATATCATTTTGGGGGAAGGACGTGGATTTGAGATTTCACAAGGAAGATTGGGGCCGGGTAGAATTCACCATTGTATGCGTGCGATAGGTGCGGCAGAGAAAGCGTTGCAGTTACTTTGCGAGAGAGGTGTTTCTCGAACAGCATTTGGGAAACCGTTGGCTCGTTTAGGTGGTAATATTGATGTCATAGCCGATGCTAGAATGTCCATAGAGCAGGCGCGCTTGCTTACGCTGAAGACTGCCTGGATGATGGACAATGTGGATGTAAAAGAGGCCCGCGTTTGGATTTCAATGATTAAGACGGTAGTTCCAAATGCTACTATTCGTATTATTGATGAAGCGATCCAGATGTACGGAGGCCTAGGGGTTTCCCAAGATACGCCGTTAGCAGCCATGTATATGGGTCAAAGAACACTTCGTTTAGCAGACGGACCTGATGCCGTGCATCGTATGGTGGTGGGTAGAAACGAATTAAGACAATATCAGGCTTGAGAATAAATACAATTAGGAGGAGAAATTATGGGAAGTAAAGTAGTTGCCGTTAGTGAAATGGTAAATCAGATTGGTCACAAATTTGAACCTGGTAATTGGATGACGCTTGATCAAGATCGTATTAACAGTTTCGCCGATTGTACGGAAGATCACCAGTTTATTCATGTGGATGAGGAAGCTGCGGCGCAGACGCCTTTTGGCGGCACAATTGCACACGGCTTACTTACACTATCTTCCTTAGTAAAGTTATGCGAAGACTCCAGTCTTTATCCTGATAACATAGTGATGGGTATTAACTATGGATTTAATAAGGTGCGTTTTTTAGCTCCGGTTCGAGCGGGTAAGAGAGTTCGGGCTCATGTAGAAATACAAAATGTAGAGCCGAAAGACGAAAAACGATACGTTGTTACGCTTGCCATCACGGTTGAGATAGAAGATGAAGAAAAGCCTGCATTAGTGGCCGAATGGATGAATATGATGGTTGCTGCCTAATAGCTGGTCTGTAACTATCTTTGGATTGATGTAATGAGGATAAAAATAAAATGACAATTCGATATGACGGGAAGGTGGCTATTGTTACCGGTGCTGGTCAAGGGTTAGGACGTAGTCATGCAATAGAGCTTGCAAAGCGCGGAGCGTCGGTTGTAGTGAATGATCTTGGAGGTGGAGTTGATGGTAGTGGATCCTCTAGTGAGGCCGCCAAAAATGTGGTAGCTGAAATTGAGTCTGCAGGCGGTGCCGCTATTGCCAACGGGGCAAATGTTGCTAAGTTTGAGGAAGTTGAGGCAATGGTTGGTCAGGCGATGGATCAGTGGGGTCGCGTAGATATTCTAGTTAACAATGCTGGAATCTTGCGAGATAAGAGTTTTAACAAGGTAACACTAGAAGACTTCCAAATGGTGGTGGATGTCCATTTGATGGGTACGGTTAATTGCACTAAAGCCTGCTGGGAGATAATGCGGTCACAGGAGTATGGTCGTGTCGTAGTCACTTCATCATCGAGTGGTTTATATGGCAATTTCGGTCAGACTAATTATGGTGCGGCTAAACTTGGAGTCGTAGGCTTGATGAACACTCTTGTTCAAGAGGGTGCTAAATATAATATTAAGGTCAATGCCTTGGCTCCCACAGCCGGCACTCGGATGACGGAAGGCTTGATCGCCGAGAAAGCGTTTGATTTGTTGACGCCTGAAACAGTGACTCCAGCTGTTCTGTATCTTGTCTCTGAGGACGCGCCTAACCGCACTATCCTTTGTGCCGGCGCAGGTGCGTATTCGGTTTCAAAAATAGTGGAGACCGAGGGTATGTGGCTTTCTCCCGAGGAGCAAACTCCTGAAGGTATCTCAGCACACTGGGATAGTATTTCCTCTCCCGAGGGTGAACGAGTCCTAAATGCTGGTTTCGAGCAAAGTATAAAGATGGCTGCAAAGGCAGCAGAAGGTTTAGGTATAAAGTTGGATTAAGTTTTTTTTTGCTTAAAAAGAGAAATTTTGGAGAAAAATATGAGAGAAGCTGTAATCGTATCGACTGCACGAACACCTATTGGGAAGGCCTATCGAGGAGGTTTTAATAATTTAGCGGGTGCAACTTTAGGCGCCGCCGCTGTTACAGCTGCAGTAGAAAGAGCTGGCATAGATCCAGCTAGGGTTGATGATGTAATCATGGGTGCGGCGCTTCAACAAGGAGCAACCGGTTCTAATATTGCCAGACAGATCGCCCTCAGGTCAGGTCTTCCTGTTACTGTCGCTGGTATGACGATCGATCGACAGTGTTCTTCCGGTCTCATGGCTGTCGCTACTGGTGCTAAACAGATTATCGATGATGGTATGACTTGTGTTATTGGTGGAGGCTTAGAATCGATTTCTCTAGTGCAGAATGAAAATATGAATCTTCATCGGATTGTCGATGAAGAATTGACTGACATGCATCCTTCCATTCACATGCCTATGCTACAAACGGCTGAAGTCGTAGCCGATAGGTATGGAATTACCCGAGAAGCGATGGACGAATATGGATTTCAATCACAGCAACGAACAGCTGCTGCCTATAAGGAAGGACGATATGAAGATGAGCTTGCACCGGTTCAGTGTAATCGAATCGTCTGGAACAAAGAGACTGGTGAGCAATCCGAATCCGAGTCGACAGTGTCTGCTGATGAAGGTATTCGAGAAACAACCCTAGAGGGACTTGCTGGGTTAAAAACTGTGATAGAAGGCGGAACCATTACGGCGGGCAATGCCTCGCAGCTCTCTGATGGCTCCTCCGCTCAGTTAATCATGGACGCAAAAACCGCTGAACAGGAAGGATTGGAGCCTCTTGGGATATATCGAGGTTTGGCGGTTGCAGGCTGTGAACCGGATGAGATGGGTATTGGTCCTGTTTTTGCAGTGCCTAAATTGCTGGCACAGCATGGATTAAGTATGGATGATATTGGTTTATGGGAGCTAAATGAGGCGTTTGCGGTACAAGTCATCTATTGCCGAGATAGATTGGGTATTGATAATGAAAAGCTTAATGTGAGTGGTGGGGCAATTTCTATTGGACATCCCTATGGAATGAGTGGCTCCAGAATGATTGGACATGCGCTTATCGAAGGTAAACGCCGCAAGGTAAAATATGTAGTGGTGACTATGTGTGTCGGGGGTGGTATGGGTGCCGCTGGTCTCTTCGAAGTGGTATAAATAGGCTATCGAGTAAGATATTTTAAGGCGGCGCCATTAGGCGCCGCCTTATGTTCAGGGATTAGATCATTTTAAGGAGAAACAATGAAAGCGTTGGTATGCAGTGAGCATGGGCTGGCAGATAAGTTGAACCTGGTAGATGATTGGTCGACGGCTGAGCTTGGAGAGCATGATGTCAGAATACAAGTTAAGGCAGCGAGTTTAAATTTCCCCGATGTATTGATTATTCAAGGAAAATATCAGTTTCAACCCGAACTTCCTTTTGTTCCAGGAGGTGAATCCTCTGGAATCGTCACTGAAGTGGGAGAAAAAGTCACTAGGGTGAAATTAGGTGATAGCGTTGTTGCCATGGGCAGTATAGGTAGTTTTTGTGCTGAAGTGGTGACCAATGAGTTTGGTGTCTATCCAATGCCTGATGGGCTTGATTTCACTCAGGCGGCTTCCATCGGGATTACCTATTTCACTTCTTATTATGCATTAAAACAGCGTGCGAATTTGCAGTCAGGAGAAACCATGCTGGTTCTTGGAGCTGCAGGCGGCGTTGGCACCAGTGCCGTAGAGCTTGGAAAGTTAATGGGAGCGAAAGTGATAGCGGCGGCCAGTAGTGAGGAGAAACTTGAAGTTTGTCGAAAATTGGGTGCTGATGAGACCATTAATTACAGCGAAGCTGACTTAAAGCTCGCGATTAAAGATCTTACCGATGGTAAGGGTGTTGATGTGGTATACGATCCTATCGGGGGAGATTATTCTGAGGCAGCTATTCGCGGAATGGCCTGGAATGGCCGATACTTAGTCATCGGTTTTGCAAGTGGACCCATTCCGAAAATCCCACTAAATTTAGCATTGTTGAAGGGTTGTTCTTTGGTTGGTGTGTTTTGGGGAAGATTTTGTGGTGAGGAGCCAGCTCAACATGTTAAAAATATTGAAGAGCTTTGGTCTCTTTTCTCAGAAGGTAAAATCAAACCTGTGATTACTGATATCTATCCGATCGAGCGCTATGAGGAGGCCTATGGCCTAATGATTAATAGAAAAGCACGTGGCAAGGTGGTAATGACTCTCTAAATCCCAAAAAAGGAACCAAACTAATGCAACGTTTTTCTGATCGGACAGTTCTAGTTACTGGCGCAGCAAGTGGCATTGGTAGAGCTGTCGCCCATAGGATTGCGCGAGAGGCAGGCAATGTATTTTGCGTCGACGTGAACTCGGAGTTGTTGCAAGAAACTGTCGATTTGATATCAGCCGAGGGCGTCGGTGTTGCCGAAAGCCGTGTCTGTGATGTGAGTGACTCTAAATCTGTTACAGAAACCGTTCAATCTTGTGTAGATACTTTTGGTAGTCTTTATTCCATTATTAACATGGCAGGTCTGTTGCGGTTTGATGATACCGAGCAGTTACGGATTGAAGACTGGAATCAGGTAATAGCGGTTAACTTGACGGGCACTTTACTATTTTGCAAAGCTGCTATCCCGCATTTGTTAGAAAGTCATGGAAGTATAGTAAATGCGGCATCTACTGCTGCTATTGCCGGATTACCTTGTGGTGTAGCCTATTCGGCAAGTAAGGGTGGCGTCTTGGCAATGACTAGAAGTCTCGCCATCGAGTATGGAAAAAGAGGTGTCCGGGCGAACTGTATTTGCCCAGGTGATATTAATACTTCTATGAGTAAAGATGCAGAATTTCCCGAAAGTATGGATTTTGATTTAATACCTCGTTTAATGTCGCTGACCGGAGCACGCGAACCAGAGGTCGTAGCGGGTGTAGCAGCAATGCTGGCTTCGGAGGATGCTGCTCATATCACAGGTGAAGATATCCGAGTCGATGGAGGTACGCTTTCTTGAGTCGTTATCTAGGAATCTTCAATAGGAAGTACACGAATCACCCCATTTGGACAGTACTTTTGAGCCCGAAATGCTGCTTCTGATTGTTCTTCGTCAATTTCACTTGTAATCAGTTGTATCTGATCGTAGCTGGCATTACTTTCATTTAGAGAAAATAATGCAGGCGCTTCTGCGATACATACAGAATGTCCCTGACACAGATCGTGATCTAGTTCGATGCGATATCGCAAGCGGTTATCTACCTTGACCGTCTTTTTTAACATAGGTTAATTCGCAAGGATCTTTTGGACGAAGTATTAATGCTGGCATTGCTTCTCCGTACTTTTCGGGTAATTCAGAAAGATTAAAGGTGTATTGTTTTAGTAGTGTTGCGAGTATGGTCTTTACCTGGAGTATTGCGAATCCGTTTCCAATGCATTTGTGTCTTCCGCCCCCGAAGGCGATTTCTGAGAAATTATCTTTTGGGCTAGGTCGTTCCGGATTAAATGAAAGTGGCTTAGGGAAAGATTTTTCAAGTTTGTGGCTGACATATGGGCAGATCATGATATTTTTTCCGGTGGGTATAGTAAATTCCTTATACTGAAAGTCTGACATTACGCGTCTTGTGATCGCATTGAGAGGAGGATGTAGTCTCAATGATTCCCTGATGAATCCATCAAGCAGTAACAGTTCTCGAAGACTTTCCACTGTGACGGTTGGGAATTTCAAAAATACTTGATCGATCTCTTCAAGTAGTTTGCTCAGATAAGCAGGGTTTTTAACCACTTCAAGTAAGGTCCAGGCGGTCGTATTGGCACTGGTATGATGTCCAGCGAACATAAACCAGATAACCATTCCGGTGATTTCCGCTTTGTTAAGTGGGGTTCCATCCTCGTATTTTGAATCCATATAAACTTGGAGCATGTCCTCGTAGATTTTTCCTTTTGTTCTTCGCCTATCTACATGATCACCAATGAGCTCTTCTAAGCGCTTACGTGCACGGATACATTTTGTGAGACGCTCATTTTTTTCAAAGGGATCACTTAATGAAGATGGAGCTATGCCGTTCTCTAAATCTTTGTAAAGGGTAGAAAATTCATCGTTCAATTCTGATCTTAATTCGGCGCCAAGCAAGCAGTGTGTAGATGTTTTTAGCGTAAGGTCTGAGAAAATTTGGTTAACATCAATAGTACCTTTCTTTCCTAGCTGCTTTATAAGCAGCGTGGTTTCGTGCTCAACGATACCCGCATAATTGAGCATACGATCATGTTTTAATCCTTGAATCTGTATTTTTAGTTGCTGCCGCTCGATATGAGGAGGTGCGCCGTACTGAATACCTTCTCCAAAAACCGGGATCATCATTTGGTACGCTTGCGCGGCGCTAAGCTGCTCTTCGTTGGCTCTGAAAACCGCTTCGTGAGCCTCAGATCCGACAAGGAGTATTGTCCCAAGGCCTGCAAGATCAAATTCACCAATTTCACCACATTCCTTGTGCACTCTTTGCAAAAACAAAAGTGGATCGCTATTAAATTCCTCTAAGTGGCCAATAGATGGATCAGCACCGCTAACCTGCGGTATTTGATTAGCTCCGGACATTGGAATAACTTTCCTTCTGTTTTGTTCTAGAAGATTAAACCATTGCAATGAATCGGTCATCTAGCTCCTTAGTGCTCAACGGACTACACTGGTAAATTAGTATTTGGGGAATCTTTATGAAGATATTGGATGAGGAAACGAAACGCAGGACCGCTGATCGATTGATTCAGTCTCATTCAGAGGCTACCAAAACCGGGGACTGGATTTCTTTTGTAGATCAACTTTATGCGAGAGACTGTATTTACTCATGTCACTATGCAGGGGTGATGGATGTGGTTGCTACTGGAATTGATCAGATTAAAGAGACTCATTATGGGAGAGATATGCAAGTAGGTTGGGAGGGGTGGGAATTTCCCTACGTCGGTGTGTATGTAGGTGCGGGTAATGATTTGGTCACCCATTGGTTAAATAGAGGTCCGGGGAAGAGAGAAGATGGGACTTTCTTTGAAAGCCCAGGTATTTCATTTATAAGTTTAAATGACTCCGGATTTATTTCTAGGCAGTTGGATATGTTTGACTTAGCGCATCAAATGAAATTATGTGATGAACTGGAGACAGTTGGTTTACTCTCTTCCAAACTTAGAGAAAGTTGGGTTCTGCCAATGAAATCAAAACTGATTGATCAATTAAATGTTTAGTGGATTTTTTTGATGCAAGCTAATCTTCGATTAAATCTTACTGGGAGTGAAAGTGATCCTCTATTGAGATCAGTGCGTTATCAGGCAGCGATCGAAATGGCTAAATTTGCTGATGAAAAAGGTTTTACGAGTGTCAATGTAGAGGAGCATCATGTTGCTGAAAACGGCTGGTTGCCATCGCCCTTGGTTATGGCGGGAGCGATTGCCTCTGTAACTGAGCGGATCAATATTGGGATCATGGCTCTGCTGGCCCCACTTTATGATCCGATACGTCTTGCAGAAGACATAGCTGTTATTGATTTAATTAGTCAGGGACGGTTGTCTTTCATTGCTGGTCAGGGATACAGGGAGATCGAATATCATATTTCCAACAAACCCTATCAAAAGCGCGGGGAATGGATGGACCATGTGCTAGATACTTTGCTGAAGTCATGGGACGACGAATCCTTCGAATATCGTGGAAAGAAGGTCAATGTAACGCCCAAACCTTTTTC
>CAJXCR010000088.1 GCA_913051825.1 uncultured Halieaceae bacterium | reverse complement strand
CTCACGAATTTTAACAGTAAGCAAGTGAAAACTTTTGAATGAAGCTGTCGACTTCCTCAGCCGGGAGATGATCTATCCCAGCAGCAGCTGACCTACCACCACCAGTAAGAAATTGTCTGCAAAGCAAATCTGCTCCTTTCCTATTGTTGATTGGTGCACGAACACTTACCAGGAAGTCTCCCTCGCTCCTCTCAGTCAATACTGCATGTGCTCTTGAAGGTGCCTCATTAGCAAGCTGATTACTATATATTCCGCTTATCCTTCTCGACCAAGGTTTATTTGGAAGAAAATAAACCGCTACTCTGGCGTCAGTATATTGCGGAACTATAGAGAGCACTTTTTCAAAATCACCATGGTAGTTAGTTTCTAATTTTTGAAAATATTCTGGACTTTCTGAGACAAAATCAAGAGGAGATTCAAAAGAAGCTAAGGCACAATACAAGTCAGCTGGGTGCCAATTTAGATCAGCGATATCCGTTCCATAACTATTATAGTTCATATATGTGCCAAGCTTTTTTAAGAGATCTAACTGAAATTCCTTATAAGACATTGATTTTAGAATCTCACAAGCTGTATCACTTAGATTGTCTCCAAACGCACCCACTGCAGCCCACGCTGAATAACGAGATTTAAGATATCCATTAATTAATACGCTAGTACATACGCCAGGGGAAGTGTTTATTAAAGTTTGCAAAGCCGGATGGCTAGGCAAGTCGCCGGGAAAATGATGGTCACAGTAAAATATTGATGCGCCAGACTCTATTGCTTTAAGGACTTCGACTCTATTTCTATCGAAAGATACATCAAGAATCGTTATCCTATCTCCTCGTTGAGCGCTCGCGCGACTCACTAGAGAGATATCACGCTTGACTCCAGTAATCAATCTTGCTGGCCGAGGATCGAATTGTCTTAATTGGACTAGTGCACAAATTCCATCAGCATCACCATTAAAAATATCTATGTCGCCCAAGCTTATTAAGCTCCTGGCTTGTCACGAAGTATTCTTTTGGGAAACGGTTTTATTTTTTCATCACTCGCTTGATTTTCTGGTAAGCGCCTACCGGTGTTACTCTGCTTAAGCCATATGTGATCGTGGCGGATCTCATGATTAGCATAACCGTCTACTGTATTCTGGAGGACTGCACTAATACCTGCACAATCCGCTTTTAGACAATAGGATTCTAATGATTGAAGCGCTTGCTCTACAATAGTATATTCAAGAGCTTCTTCCTCTGCTCTCATTATCATTGGATGGCCTGTACCAGCCACTCGTGTCCCCAGCAAAAGTTCTTCATGTAATTTTTCACCTGGACGCAGACCGATAAATTCTATGTCGATGTTATCTACAATTTCATTGCTCCGATCAGAACTATAACCAGACAACTGAATCATTCGTTTAGCTAATTCTAAGATACGGACTGGCTCACCCATATCTAATACAAAAACATCACCTCCAGTTCCCATGGCGCTAGCCTGAAGCACCAATTGCGCCGCCTCTTCCAAACTCATAAAATATCTAGAGACGTCAGGATGAGTTACTGTAACGGGACCACCTTCATGAATTTGCTTTTTAAATAAAGGAACTACCGAACCTGAAGAACCAAGCACATTGCCAAATCGAACAATGCAGAATCTCGTTTTCCGTTCCTCCAAAGCTAAGCCCTGCACAACAAGCTCCGCAAAACGCTTGGAAGCCCCCATCACATTTGCAGGGCGAACTGCCTTATCCGTGGAGATCAGAACAAAGGTCTCTACATTTGATTCTCTAGCTGCTTGAGCAGAAGCAGCAGTTCCAAAGACATTGTTTGCTACACCTTCCGCAACATTATACTCAACTATAGGGACATGCTTATACGCTGCCGCATGATAAACTGTTTGCACATTAAAAGTACTGTATATTTTTTTCATGCGATTGAAGTCTTGTGCAGAACCTAAAAGACAAATCAACTCGGTAGAATTAGCTTTTATCTCGGACTTAATCAGATTTTGAATTTTATATAAAGCAAATTCAGAATTATCTAACATGATCAGCACTCTGGGAGATGATTGTAATATTTGCCTGCATAACTCTGCACCGATACTACCTCCTGCTCCGGTCACTAAAACCACTTTTGAAGCGATACATTTTTCTATTAATTCAGGATTAGGAGGAACCGCCTCTCGGCCAAGAAGATCTGAAAGATCTACATCTTGAATCTGTCCAACGATGGCTCTCCCAGAAACAAGTTCACTTATTTTAGGAATGGTTTTAACAGAAACAGTTAATCCCGCTAATGAATTAATTATTTCTCTCCGTCTCTCAGATGAAATTGTTGGTAACGCAAGCAATACCTGAGAAATATTAAACTCGATTGAAATAGATGAAATAGATTTCGGAGGCACTACCGGCACACCATTTATAACTGAGCCATGGAGATTCACTTCATCATCTACAAACGCTATAACTCTGAAATTTTCTCCATGTTGAAGGGCGGTAAGAAGTTGACGACCCGACTCACCTGCACCATAGATAATTACATTTTTTGAATTAAGCCACTTTAAAGAATGGAAGAACGCGCGAACACATAACCTGGTCCCTCCAATGAAAAGAACGGCAAAGATCCAATAAGTCATAGACAATAGCGGTGACATTTTATCTTCAGAAAAATATATCGTCATTATTAAGACGAGAGAAGAATAAGTTATAGAGATCAATATCGTCCAAATCGCATGCTGACCCATAAATCGAATCATTGCTCTATAAAGTCCAATCCTGATAAAAATCAACGCACTAACCGGGAGAGTGACAAGTAATGAAGTTATTAGAGTACGATTTAGAAATCCGCTGAATGCATAATCACCAGCAAGACTAAAGGCTATTAACATCGACAACGTCAGATAAATTATATCTAGCGTTAACAATGAAATAGTTATCCTGTGTGGAGGCAAAGACACATCCGGATTCATAGAGACCGAACGATGCCAGAAAACTCTTCTAAAAAGAGACAAGATGTCTTTGTTCATGCTTACATTCCCTTTACCAATGGACTGAAAGAAAAAAGAATTCTTTCTAAAAGCCAAATGGTGCGAACTTAAATGGAATAACTAATTAAGCGAGTCTCCGCAATTTAAGTAATGCTAGCAATAGAGGAACATAAGTCAACAGTAGCAGGTAAATATCATATCCATTATAAGTTGTAACAAGATAAGCGAGAGGAGCACACCAAAAACATTGGAATATAGCCATAATAAAAACTACTTGCTTATGTGAGTCCCAATGACGAGCCAATCTCTGATACATATGTGACGAATGAGGCTCAAAAATATTTTCCAAACGAATTAATCGTAATATCAAAGTGCCTAGAGAGTCTGCTAAAAACGGACTAAATATGATGATCCAAGCTGCAACTGGTAAAAAATCATTAGTAGATGTCTCAATTGCAATTGCTCCCATTAAAAAACCAGTTGGAATACTCCCCGCGTCACCCATAAATAGTTTTGCTGGTGCCCAGTTAAATATTAAAAATCCGATCTGAACCGATGCAAATATTGAGCAGTAAAATATTAAATTATCCGGAGCTGAACTAATAATCAATAACAATACTGCAATCACTAGAGAAATAATGCAATTCGTTGCTAACAAACCATCTATACCATCCATAAAGTTATAGAGATTAATAAAAAGGCAATAGCAAAGAGACGCAAAAAAAAATTCAGCAAATGATAGTGATAAGGAACTGTTGTCTAAACCAATAATAAAAATAGCTATACTGGATATAAAGAAATAAATTACGAGTCGTGAAACGATTTTCAACCCGGATACATCGTCTACAAATCCCACGATGACTAAAATCCCCAGTAATGGGAAAAGCAGATTGTTAATAAATTCTATTTCACCAAAAGCACTAAAAAATATTCCAATGATTAGAAATACAACATAGATAGCTATTCCACCTCCACTAATTACGGGATAGTTATGTGCACTTCGCACATTTGGATAGTCAATCCAATTCATTTTTTTAGCCAAGAAAATATATGTCCAGCAAGCTACTAGCGAAAATATTGACGTTAATAATATAATCAATAGACACTCCAAAAATAAAACCCATCAAGAACTAAGAATTTTCTCTATAGCATCCTCAAATGAACTAGTTACTTCCCAATTCCTCAAGTTACTCGAATCAAAAACTTGATGAGAAAATAACTTATTAAATGTAGTACCTACTGGCAATCTCCGGAATAGATCATTAAAGAGCGCCATAACACGCCAAGCACTTAAAGGCAGCCAGCTATTTACTTTTTCTTGACCACATATCGATCTAATAGCATCATAAATCCTACTTAACGAGTAAACTTCTCCATCAGTAACGACAAACTTTCTCACGCTATTGCCAGGTTCTCTTCCGACTAAGATCAAAAATGAGACCAAGTCGTCCAGCCAAATCATATTTCTAACGCCAACATCGGGAGGCCTTGGCAACCCTCTCTGAACTGCTCTTATGAGGACTGGTAAATTACCTTTCATTCCGTCACCGTAAACCAGAGCACTTCTCAAAATCTCCACAGCCATATTACTGTCAAAAAATTGTTTTTCTAATTCATTCTCGGCTCTCTTTTTCGAATCTGCATAAGAAGCAATCGGTTTAGTAAAATCATTCGACCCGCTATTGGCGTTTACGCTACTTAAGAATACAAATTTTGGGACAGCACAGCTACATGCTTGTTTAGCAAGCTTTATAGTAGCTGCAAAATTAATTTGCTCATACTCCTCTGCTGCGGCTCTTTGATGAGCAATTCCTGCAAGGTGATAAACTATGTCTACATTTGACAAGAGAGATCTCGGTATTGTTTCGTAACCAAAATCTACCCTATGAATGACTTGACCTTTAGAAGTAAAACCACCTGATTTACTTACGGCTACCACCTCAAGACCCAAATTAAGCAGTTCATTTACTAGACTACTGCCAACAAAACCGCTCGCTCCTGTAACAAGACACTTCACTTAGCGAGGTATCAAAAACGGCGGATTTTTCTATAGGTATTTTTCAAATTAAAGCTCCTGATGAATGACTTCTAGCTCCAATAACGGATCTCTTGCTCTCGTAATGCTGCGACCCAATACAAGGTAATCAACACCAGAAAGAATAGCCTTCGATGCGGTCACTACGCGGCGTTGATCATCTGCAGGTTGATTAGAAGAGCGAATTCCAGGTGCTACCAGAACGAACTCTTTTCCAAAAATATTACGCAACTCTCTTGCTTCCTGCGCGGAACAAACAACCCCATCAAGGCCATTATCCTTAGACAATTGAGCTAATTTTAAAACTTGTTCTGCAACGGGAGTATAAATTCCTATTCCGGAAAGATCATCTTGCTCCATACTGGTTAGTACAGTAACAGCAACTAAAATAGGGGGTTTATCAAAATTCAAAATAGCCTCTTTTGCGGAAAACAACATTCGACCTCCCCCTGCCGCATGTACATTCACCATCCAAACACCCATCGACGCAGCTTGCTTCACAGCTCCATAGACAGTCTTTGGGATATCATGAAATTTCAAATCTAAAAAGACTTCAAATCCTAAATTTTGAAGCCGATCTACTACCGCTGGACCAGAGTTAGTAAATAACTCTTTACCAACTTTTACCTTACATAAATTTGGATCAAGTCTTTTTGCAAAATCGATCGCTATACTTAGTTCAGCAAAATCTAAAGCTACGATTATTGGTGTATCAAATCTAGAACGAACTCTCATTTAAGTGATCTTCTCTATCTCTTCCGAATGCAAAGGTCTAACGGTTCCCCAATATTTGCACCCGGGACAATACCAATGAAGTTGATGCCCTGAAAATCCGCAGTGATCACAGCGATATTTAGTTCTTTGTTTAATCAAAATATCAACTAACTTTAAAAGTTGATCTAAATTTTTCCCAATATTTCCTTTTAAATTAATAGGCTGCAATTTAATAAGCTTTGACAATCCACCAAGGGAAGGATGTTCTCTAAGTTCTTTATAAAGAAATTCTCGAGCCGATTCCGAACCTTCTTCCAAAAGAAGGTCCTCTGCAATTTCTAGGGCAATTGTCGGATTTGGATGAGATTTATAACATTCTTTGAGATAATTAGTAATTGTATCTGTTTGGCCAACTTTGCCAAAAGCATCTCTTAGAAGAAAAATAGTTTCAGAAATAAACTCTGGTGCGAACTCCCTAATCTGTTTTAAAAATTTAATTGCTTCTTTGGGTCTTCCACTCATTAATTCTATTTCACCAAGCTGAATCAGTGCACGAACACAATATCTATCATGAAAAATTGCTTTATTGAGAAGTTCTCTGGATAAAGAAAACTCTCCAGAAGATTTTTTTTGAAAAGCCAACTCACAGTAGTAATGAGCTAGGACTATCGCTACCGCCTGTCCTCGTTCTTTAAAATTCGGTGATGTCTTTAAAAGTTTTTTCTTTGGCAACAACTCGATGGCTATTTTTATCGCTTGGCTCCAATCACGCTCACTTTGATACACGTCTAACAGATGCCTTCGAGCAACTAATCTCTGCTCAGGTGCTTCCTCTACTAAATCTAACAGCAATCTCTCTGCTCTATCTAGCAAACCAGCGCTTACATAATCTCGAGCAAGCTCCAGATGCGCCAAATGAATATGCTCTTGTGACAAACTTGGCCTTGCTAGCAGATTTTGATGGATACGAATTGCTCTATCCACCTCTCCACGCTTTCTAAGTAAATTCCCTAAAGCAATATGTGTTTCAAGAGTATCACTATTTACTTCTAGAGCATTGATAAACGCATCTACTGCTACATCAGGTCGCCCATCCAACAAAAAGTTAAGCCCCCGATAATATTGACTAGGTAATTCTGAACGAATAGAGGGGGCGTGGAGGCTTCTACGACCTAAAAACCAGCCAATACCTACAGCAAAAAAAAGAAGCCAGAAAACAAAAAAATCAGTCACTACTAATTAACCCCGAACGTCGTAATTGATCTACCTCTAATTGCGTAGCTTCTAATTTTCGACGAGTTCTAACCAAGCGAGCTTTCAAGCGAAGAGCTAATAATCCTGACAAAAACATGCCAAGCAAAGCTCCAAAAACCAACGCAGAAAGAATCCACAGCGCAATACTCCTAGGCCGAAACGTTATGAATAAGAGATCAAGAGGTACAACTTGCGGATTCTGTATTGCAAGCAACGCCCCTAGAAGGGACATGGCACTAGTGAAAATTGCTAGGACTAAAAACCTAAGCCAATTCATCTAGATGAGTGAGCAAAGATGTCTATTTTTGGAAAGTGCCCTATCAGTCAAATAACCTTTTTTTTCTTGGTTTATCATATATTCAACCATCGTTTAATGATCCGAGTGCATTCCAATATTTACTCTATGTCTTAGTTCTTTTCCTGGTTTGAAGTGGGGTACATATTTGCCTGCCAAGTCAACCACGACTCCAGTTTTAGGATTACGTGCCTTTCTTGCTTCCCTATAATGTAATGCAAAACTGCCAAATCCTCTTATTTCGATTCGCTTGCCCCTCGCAAGTGAGTCCGTCATATGTTCCAATATTGTTTTTATTCCCAACTCTATATCTCTAAAAGAAAGTTGATTTTGCCTTGATGAAATCGCCGATATTAGTTCGCTCTTAGTCATATTTTACCTTAATTATCTATCACTTATAAATTTAAGATGTTAAAAAAACCTAATTCTGGCCATTGAATCAGATGAAAGCAAGTTTCCATATTTAAAAAAAAGGCTCGCATATGCGAGCCCACTTATGATTTTTAAGAACTTAACTATCCATCTTTGCTTTTATCAGATCTCCTATCGTACCTGGAGAGTTGATTTCCTCCTGGTCACGCGCAACCTGAATTGCCTCTTGTTCATCATCCTTATTCTTTGCTTTAACTGATAATGCCAATACTCGACTCTTCTTATCAACTGATAAGATCTTAGACTCTATTTTTTCAGCAATCTTAAATTCTGTTTTTATATCTATTCCTGCCTCTAGAGCAAGTTCATTCGCTTTTAGCACCCCATTCACATCCTCAGCCAACTTCACCGTAAGTGCCTTTGAAGAGATATCAACTATTTCTCCCACAACAACCGATCCTACTTCATTAACTTCTGTGTAGCTCATGAATGGATCTTCATCAAGTTGTTTAATCCCTAGAGATATTCTCTCCCGCTCAGAATCTATCGAAAGAATAACTGTTTCTATTTCATCTCCTCTGTTATAACTCCTAACAGCTTCCTCACCAATCTCATTCCAACTTATATCTGACAAATGAACTAATCCATCTATCTCACCCTCTAAGCCAATAAATATCCCAAAATCGGTAATGGACTTTATAGTCCCAGAAATTTTTTCGCCCTTAGCATACTTAGCACCAAATGCATCCCAAGGGTTTTGTTGGCATTGTTTAATTCCTAAAGATATTCTGCGCCGCTCCTGGTCAATTTCTAAAACCATTACTTCAACTTCGTCCCCAAGCTGAACCACTTTTGAGGGGTGTACATTTTTATTTGTCCAATCCATTTCTGAAACATGAACCAGTCCCTCTACACCTTCCTCAAGCTCCGCAAAACATCCATAATCAGTTAAATTAGTAACTTTTGCCGTCACCTTACTATCCACTGGATAACGATTCGTGATTTTCACCCAAGGATCATCTCCCAGCTGTTTTAACCCGAGAGAAACACGATTACGTTCACGATCAAATTTCAAAATCTTAACATCAACTTCATAACCTACTTCAACTACTTCTGAAGGATGTTTAATTCTCTTCCAAGACATATCAGTAATATGCAATAAACCATCCACTCCACCAAGATCCACAAAAGCACCATAGTCAGTAAGATTTTTCACTACTCCCTTAACAGACATCCCTTCTTGTAAACTCTCTAACAACGCATCTCGTTCAACACTATTTGCTGCTTCCATAACAGCTCTACGAGAAACCACTATATTATTACGCTTTTGGTCTAATTTTATTACCTTAAATTCAAGTTCTTTACCCTCAAGGTGCGCTGTCTCTCTAATTGGCCTTACGTCAATAAGTGAACCAGGCAGGAACGCTCTTATGGACGCAATGTCTACAGTAAATCCACCTTTTACCTTACCATTTATAATACCAACTACTGAGGTGTCTTCTAACTGCGAGCGCTCTAGTTCTTTCCAAGCCTCTACTCGCTTGGCTTTTTCCCGAGATAATTTTGTCTCTCCAAAACCATCCTCGACGGTCTCCAAAGCGACTTGAACTTCATCTCCAATGTTTAGCAAACATTGACCAGTAGAATCTAAAAATTGTTCTCGAGGGATTACTCCTTCGGATTTTAATCCGGCATGCACGGTAATCCACTCACTATCCATATCAATTACCACGCCAGTTACTATGGACCCAGGTTCCATATCAACCGTCTTTAAACTCTCTTCAAATAATTCGGCGAAGGATTCGCTCATAACTTATTTTCCCTATAAATAAGGTGTATCTCTACACCCTCCGACTTCCAGCAAGATCGGGCAGATTGAATTCTTTTGAAGAAGGCTGCGGCTGGCACAGGTTATCCTTCAACTTCCTAGTTTTATTCTCCAGACGACATCCCTTAAATTAGAGAATCTCGATAGCACGCAATTCATTCATCACTCTTTCAAACACTTCAGTAGCCGAAAGATCTGTACTATCTATCATGAGTGCATCCTCTGCTGGAGCCAAAGGTGATACTTTTCTTGATGTATCTCGCTTATCTCTTAATTCAATATCTCCTTGAAGGCGGGCGAGACTAACATTTTCGCCTTTACCCATCAACTGT
>CAJXCR010000087.1 GCA_913051825.1 uncultured Halieaceae bacterium | reverse complement strand
CTATTCCTGGTGTCGTATTCGCGGGCGCTTTTGACGGGCAATTGCGCGCATATGACAGCGATTCTGGAAACGTTATTTGGTCCACAAAAACTAATCGGTCCTTCGACACACTCTCTGGTCGAATTGCGAAAGGGGGTGCTATTGAGGCCGACGGACCGGTAATATATAAGGGCAATCTTCTCATAAACTCGGGCTATCATTACGGATCCAGACTGCCTGGAAACGTACTCTTGAATTTTGCTATCCCTAGTAAATGAGAATTAGGCTGAAGTTATAAGCTGTTCGGGAGAGGTCAATATGTCTGTGATCCGACCCAATAATTGAGTTGCTTTAACCCCATCGTAAATTCGATGATCACAAGCAAGCGCTAATTTCATCTCTTTACAAAGCGAAGGGGTTCCTTTTTCATCAGGTCTAAAAATGTCGGAAGGAGCACCGACCCCCAAAACCGCAGACTGTCCGTAATTAATAATAGGTAGCATAGTCACAGAGCCGTACATGCCCACATTCGAGATAGACATCGCGCCTCCTTTCATATCATCCAGACTTAACGTGCCAGAATTTGCTCGTACCGCCATATCACTCATCATCCCAGAAATTTCGTAAATATTTTTCTCGAAAAGATCCTTAAGGACAGGAATGTAAAGGCCTTTGTCTGTACTAACTACCACTCCAATATCCACTGTAGCGAAGGTTGTAATTTCACCCTCCCCCCAAACGGAATTTAAATCAGAAAAATCGCCTAGGCCACGCGCAACAGCGGCAATAATAAAATCGTTTATGCTCAGTCGAGATTCTGCGCTGGATGCTTCATTAACTTCTGATCTCAATTTTAATAATTTAGATACATTAGCCTCAGCAGTTACGTAAAAATGAGGAATCTGGCTTTTTGAATCAGAAACTCTTTCGGCAACTATTTTTTCAAACGGATTAGCCTTTCGGATTTTTGTGGGCTCGGTCATATTAAAATTATAAAATCAGCGCAATAGTCGTTTAATTTAAAGCTCTTTTATTCGAGCAATCGTGTCACGAACTTCTATCACTGCGCCTTCCTCGGCGAGAATCTCGATCAACTCTCCGCTTACGGGCGCAACCACCTCTACAGTAACTTTAGCCGACTCAACCTCCACGATCACTTCGTCCTTTTCTACCGTATCTCCTACAGATTTGAGCCAACTGACAATCTCTCCATCTTGCATCCCCATACCACTTTGAGGCAACAACACATCAACGACCGACATATTCGTTATCCTTAACTATCAATTTAATAATCTCTTTAAGGCCGAGACAATTCTATCCTTACTAGGAAGAAGTGCCTTTTCACCATTTGGGAAAAAGGGTAAATGTGTATCTGGAGTAGTCACACGCAGGATTGGAGCCTTAAGACTTTCAAAAGCTTCTTCTGCAATAATCGCGGAAATCTCACTAGCTGCACTGCAAGACTGATGAGCTGGATCCACCACAACTACTCGGCCAGTTTTACTCACAGAATTAATAATCGTATCTCTATCAAGAGGGACAAGCGTGCGAGGATCCACCACTTCGATACTAAATCCCTCCTTACTAAGCTCCTCTGCTGCTTTTAAAGCCAAGGGCACCCCACCGGCGACTGCTACTACAGTAGCATCTGTTCCTTCACGTTTTATGTCTGCAACGCCCATAGGAATAAGATGATCATCTCCTTCCGGAACCTCGCCTTTTTGAGACCACAAGGTCCCATCTTCGAAACTCATCACCGGATCATCATCACGTATAGCTGTTTTTAGAAGTCCTTTCATATCATAAGGAGTAGAAGGGATGATGATCTTAAGTCCAGGCATCCCCATAAACATCGGGTAATTCCTGTCAGAATGTTGTGCAGCATTGGAATTTCCATAAAACATGCACATTCTAAGTACCAAAGGAAGTTTAACCTGACCACCATAGATATACTTTGACTTGGCAATGATGCTGCACACCTGATCCATGGCAACGTAGACAAAAGATGTAATTGTAAGATCAACAATTGGCCTGGCACCCACCATACTTGCACCCGCCGCCGCTCCGACAAAACCATTTTCAGAAAGCGGAGTGTCACGAATCCGATCCGTACCAAACTCTTCTATCAAGCCAGTCGTCGTACCAAAAACATTGGCGACCAAATCCTCACCCATAAGAAACACTTTAGGATCTCTTGCCAGCTCTTCATACTGAGCTTGACGGATAGATTCTATAAAACTAATTCTTGGCATATCTAAAGATACTCACTAAACAGGCATTGGTTAGGAAAGACCGTAAAAATCCGAGACACGCTCTGAATACACGTCATCAAAGGCATCTGCCACATCAGGATAGTCACTTTGCTTTGCAAACTCCAAGGCATCTTCAATTTCCTTTTCTACCTGATCCTCAATTTCTTCCAAGCGGGTCTCGTTACCTACCATTTCAGCAATCTTCGTTCTTAAAATCTCGACCGGATCTCTCTTCAACCATCCTTCGAGCTCTTCTCCCCTATCAACCAACATCCGACCCATGTTGACAGCGTGCTCCGCAAACCGATACGTCTTAACCTCGACTAAAGTTGGACCTTCTCCAGCACGTGCAGCATCAACAGCTCTCTTTGTCGCCATATATACTGACTCAAAATCCTGGCCATCTGTGACTAACTCTGATCGCATCGAATACGCCACCGCTCTATCAGCTATGTTTTCTACAGAAACCGCTTTGCTTGCCGGCATGGATACCGCCCAGCCATTATTTTCGCATAAAAAAACCACGGGCAGATTCCAGATCGCTGCTAAATTAAGAGCTTCATGGAACGCACCCTCGTTCGACGCACCATCTCCAAAAAAGCAAAGGGTTACTTTCCCCTCATTTAGCATATTGGAGCCAAGAGCAGCACCTACAGCGACTGGCAAACCGGATCCCACAATACTAGTTTCACCTAAGCTCCCAATGGAAAAGTCAGAGAGATGCATCGATCCGCCTTTCCCACCGCAGATGCCTGTTTTTCTAGCATAAAGTTCTGCCATAAGTGGTTTCATATCAGCATTTTTCCCAATTGGATGACCATGGGATCGATGGTTGCCAACCATATAGTCATCATCTTCAAGCGCCATGCAAGCACCCACCACCTCAGCTTCCTGACCAAGAGAGGTATGCAAAGCTCCAGGAATCTCTCCCTTAGAATGATTTTCTTCGGCTCGCATCTCAAATTTTCTTATGCGCAACATTCGAAGATATCCTTCGTAGTATTGCTCAAGTGTTAAATTATCCATATTTACCGTTCTATTTAGGAACAAACTTTGTGCAATATATCAACACAAAGACTTTGCTGTATAAAGGAATTTTAAAGGACGAGAAGTTTACGCCGAGAACCGTTCCTTGCACAAACTTTATTTGCTAGTGTGTCAATACACATTTTGGGATCCCCTCTAATGGAAAACAGCTTTCTGAATCAACCCAAACCTTTCCTCGTTTTTTCACTGGTTTTTAGCATTATAGGATTATTCCTTTTTCTTGGCGGCGTTCAGCTGATGTTCCTTGGAGGCTCTTTATATTATCTCCTGTCCGGAATAATCCTTCTTGTAATCGCATGGAAGGGATGGAATAACAAAGCTTCCGCAGCCATTCTTTATCAACTTCTCCTGGCTGCAACGATCTTCTGGTCAATCTATGAAGTGGGATTTGACGTTTGGGGACTGATACCTAGATTAGTCGCGCCAGCAGTTCTTGGGTTCATTTTCCTCCTACCTCCAATCCAGAAGCGTCTTTCTTTGAACAAGTTGATTAATCTCATCACCCCCATAGTCATGCTGCTAGTTCTAGTCTTACTTGGTTTTAGCTTTTTCAATTCGACCTTCAAAGCAAAATCAGAAGACTTAAGTTACGAAAATTTCCATGCCAAACCTATAGATTCTATTTTCAACTGGACCTCTGTCGGCGGTAGCTTAACCGGCTCTAAGCATGTCGAGGCATCACAAATTAATCGAGGCAATGTGACAGAATTAAAACCCGCCTGGGTTTATAAAGTGTCCAGTGCTGAAGATTCAGATATCACACTAAGTTCTGTAACTCCCTTGAGCGTCGATGACAGGTTGTTTTTCTGCGCATCTAATAACCTACTAATAAGTCTAGATGCTGAGACGGGTGAGGAAATATGGAAATACGATCCTAAAACAGATTTGGAACATGTGCCCTACAAGTCATGCAGAGGGGTCGCGTTTCACGCGTCAAATAAAAATGACAAACAAAGTTGCCAGGCCCGCATAGTTGCCGGAACCTTAGATAACCGATTACTGGCAGTTGATGCAAACACCGGCGTTCCCTGCAACGATTTTGGTAAAAATGGCGTGATCGATCTTAATATTGGTCTTGGGGAAATTTTGCCTGGATATCGATACGTGACATCACCTCCGACGATAATGAAAAATATTGTCATCGTAGGGGGATTTATTTACGACAATCAATCAGCCTACGAACCAAGCGGTGTCGTTAAAGCATTTGATGTGGCGACAGGAGAATTGTTGTGGGCATGGGACTTTCTTTCACCAAAAGGTATCAAGTGGGATCCTTCACAGCCTAACTTTGTCAAAAATACGCCCAACTTTTGGAGTATCGGTGCCGGCGATGAAGATCTTGGCCTTGTCTATCTACCTACCGGCAATACACCCCCGGATTTCTATGGAGGTCATCGCTCCCCAGAACAAGATCGTTACGCAAGTTCAGTGGTCGCACTTGATATTTCCACTGGCGATGTGAAATGGAGTTTCCAAACTGTTTACCACGATGTTTGGGATTATGATGTGCCATCACAACCGGTGCTTGTTAATTGGAATAGTGAATCTGAACGGATACCTGCCCTTATTCTCGCAACAAAAAGAGGAGAAATATTTGTTCTAGATAGGCGTGATGGAAAACCTTTAACAGAAATAGAGGAGCGATCAGTGCCGCAAACCAATCTTCCTGAAGGTGAATGGCTATCCAAGACACAACCATTTTCAGTTGGCTTTCCATCATTTGCTCCGGATGATCTAAACGAAAAGAAGATGTGGGGAGCGACACCGATAGATCAACTCTGGTGCAGAATAAAGCTTCTAGAGACCAGGTACGAAGGCAAATTTACACCTCAATCAGAACAAGGTGCTCTCAATTACCCGGGTAACTTTGGAGTTTTCAATTGGGGTGGAATGTCGGCGGATACAACAAGAGATATCTTGGTCGTAAATACAGCTTATTTCCCTTGGTACCAAAGACTTATAAAGCGGGAGGAAGCGGACAAATTAGGGATCGTACCTTACGGTGAATCCTCCGAGATTAATAATGTCTCAAGTGGCCCAGAAATTTATTATGCCCAAGCAGGTACACCGTATGCTGTAGACAGCCGTCCATTTGCCTCGCCATTGGGATACCCGTGCCACGCGCCTCCATGGGGCGAACTGGCCGCGATAGACCTGAAGTCACAGAAAATAATGTGGAAACGACCTCTGGGTACTACTGAAGAAGTCGCTCCATTTGGCCTTGCCCTGCCTACTGGCGTATTCAATATCGGTGGTCCTATCACCACCTCCCAAGGACTGATTTTTATTGGCGCTGCTATCGACGACCATTTCCGCGCATTTAATATCAATAATGGAGAAGAACTTTGGAAAGCTAAACTACCCGCAGGTGGACAAGCAACACCTATAAGCTATGTCTCTTCAAGCGGCAAACAATATGTAGTTATCGCCGCGGGAGGGCACGCGCCTTTAAATACAAAACTTGGAGACTATATCGTGGCCTATGCGCTATCTAGATAAAGATAGCTCACCAAAATCAATCATCTGCTTTTGAAGGAGGATCTCCATCTAGGTCAAATGCCGTATGAAGTGAACGCACGGCAAGCTCAAGATATTTCTCTTCAATAATCACCGATATCTTTATTTCAGATGTGGTGATCATTTGTATATTGATTCCCGACTCAGAAAGCGTCTTGAACATCTTGCTCGCCACACCAGCATGAGATCGCATGCCAACACCGACCACTGACACTTTAGCTATCGTGTCGTCGGTCCTCAACTCTCGGGCATTTAATGAGACAACTGCATCTGCCAATACTTCTTTCGTCTGCGCGAGTTCCCCACGCGACACTGTAAAAGTAAAATCAGTCGAATTATCAGGAGCTACATTTTGAACAATCACATCGACTTCTATATTGGCTGCACCGACAGGGCCTAATATCTGATGGGCAACACCTGGAGTATCAGGTACACCCAGAAGAGTCACCTTAGCCTCATCTTTGTTGAAAGCAATTCCTGCGATTGTCGGTGTTTCCATTTCTTCTGCCCCTTCTAATGTAATTAAGGTCCCCGGACCATCTTGAAAACTATGCATTACTCTCAAAGGAACATTATATTTCCCCGCAAACTCGACGGCACGAATCTGCAACACTTTTGAGCCCATGCTCGCCATCTCCAGCATTTCATCAAAACTAATGTGAGAAAGGCGCTTTGCCTTGTCCACGACACGAGGGTCGGTGGTGTAAACTCCGTCCACATCAGTGTAGATCTGACACTCGTCTGCTCCTAAGCCTGCAGCAAGTGCAACAGCAGTAGTATCCGATCCTCCTCGTCCCAAGGTAGTAATATTTCCCGCCTCATCTACTCCCTGAAACCCCGCAACCACGACCACGTTGCCTTTTTCAAGTTCCTGTTGGATTTTTTTATCATCGACTCGGCGAATACGTGCCTTCGTATGAGAATCATCAGTTAACAACTGAACCTGACTGCCAGTAAAAGAGATGGCACTAACACCAATCTCATCAAGAGCCATACAAAGCAGGCCAATCGTGACCTGTTCACCGGTTGAGAGCAGTACATCCAATTCTCGGGGAACAGGTCGCTCTTGCATTTCTTGAGCAAGTGCGACCAGACGATTGGTCTCACCACTCATTGCAGAAACTACAACGACTATTCTGTCTCCGTTTCCATGGAATTTAGATACTTTTTCGGCCACCTGTCGAATCTTTTCGACCGTACCTACAGATGTCCCGCCGAATTTTTGAACAATTAAGCTCATAGAATTTGCCAATGTTAAAAACAACTAAATATGATAATTGGTATTACAGATTACCAATCGTTAAACAACCTTACTCAAGTCCTAACCTGTTAAATCTGCCACCCAATCAGGAAGCTCTTTTAAAGTGCCGGCCAGGCCCGCTATATCGGTACCACCACCTTGCGCCATGTCGGGCCTACCGCCGCCTTTTCCACCAAGCCGACCTGCAAACTCACGCATTAGATCGCCCGCCTTTATCCGATCCACCAGATCTTTAGTAACGCCAGCGGCTAGCGCTATCCGATCATCTTCTATCGCCGCCAGAAGTATCACTCCTGAACCCAATTTATTTTTACATTGATCTAGAGTAATCCTTAAGGATTTTGCATCACCACCCTCAACCGATGTCGAGAGCACTTTAATCCCGTTAACGACTTGAACATCATCTGTAAGATCGCTGCCGGCTGATGTGGCTAGTTTCTGTTTAAGACGTGCGACCTCCTTCTCTAATTCCCTATTTTCTCGACGAAGTGCCGACACACGAACAGAAACGCTCTCTGGATCCGCCTTAACGACTTCACACACCTCGGAAAGCTGTCCATCTACTTGTCGCACTGCAGCAAGCGCTCCAACACCAGTCACCGCTTCAATCCTGCGCACGCCTGCGGCTATGCCCATCTCCGCCGTGATCCGAAATAGACCAATATCACCAGTACGGTTCACATGAGTACCCCCACATAATTCAACCGAATAACCGTCCTCGCCCATGCTCAGAACTCTAACCGTGTCCCCATACTTTTCACCAAATAAAGCCATGGCACCGGCGGCAACTGCATCATCCATATCCATTAATTCTGTCATTACCTCGGTGTTTGAACGAATTTGATGATTGACCATGTCTTCTACTTGAGATACTTCTTCGGGTGTCATGGTCTCGCCATGAGAGAAATCAAATCGTAGGCGCTCAGAATCGACCAGAGACCCTTTCTGCAGTACATGCTCACCCAACGTCCTTCTCAGCGCCTCATGCATTAGATGAGTCGCCGAATGATTTAACCGCGTTCTTTCTCTTAATCCGCTATCTACTTCCGCCGAAAGTTTGTCGCCAACTGAAACATTTCCCTCCAATACAGTCAGTGTATGAAGATGATGGTTCTGAACTTTCGTGGTATCCGTGACCTCGATACGTACTTTTGATCCAGTTAGGTAGCCCGTATCTCCGACCTGACCACCAGATTCGGCGTAAAACGGAGTTTTATCTAATATCGCTACCCCCGATTGACCTTCTGCTAACGAATCCAACTGCTCTGACTCATTCAATAAAGTGACGATCGATACTTCATCTGTCAAAAGATCATATCCAACAAAGTCAGTCTCACCCTCTAACTTAAGAGCACTTGAGTAATCTATGTTAAAAGATCCCTGCTCTTTCGATCGCTTACGTTGCAATGCCATAGCAGATTCATACCCAGCAGTATCAAGCGTTAGGCCTCTTTCTCGGGCAATATCATTTGTAAGGTCAAGGGGAAAACCAAAAGTATCATATAACTGAAAAACGACTTCTCCAGGAATAACACTACCTTCTAAATCTTTCAGCGCTGCCTCCAGAATAACCATTCCGGTATCGAGTGTCTTTGCAAATTGCTCTTCCTCGGCAAGCAGAGTGGCCGATATCTTGGCTTCATTTTCAATTAGCTCGGGATAAGCGGAGCCCATTAATTTTGCTAAAGGCGCCACTAACTGGTGGAAGACTGGTTCTTTTGCTCCAAGACGATTGGCATGACGCACTGCACGCCGAATTATTCGACGGAGCACATAACCGCGACCCTCGTTGCTTGGGAGCGCACCATCGGCGATAAGAAAGGAACATGAGCGAATATGATCGGCCACGACACGTAGCGATTTATCCGAAAGATCATTCACCCCTATCACAAGTGCGGTCGCTTCTATAAGTGACTGGAAAAGATCGATCTCGTAGTTGCTGTGGACATCCTGCAAGACAGCTGCAATACGCTCCAAGCCCATACCAGTATCTACCGAAGGCTTAGGCAACGGCTCCATAGATCCATCTGAGGATCGATTGTATTGCATGAAAACAAGGTTCCAGATCTCAATATACCGATCAAGGTCATCATCTTTGCTACCAGGCGGACCTCCAGGCACATCAGGTCCATGATCATAAAAAATTTCTGTGCACGGACCACATGGTCCAGTGTCACCCATTTGCCAAAAGTTATCTTCGTCCAGACGCGAAAGTCTATCGGCTGGAAATCCAATCTCATCAATCCATATAGCGGCAGCCTCGTCATCGCTGTGATGAACCGTTACCCAAAGACGCTCTTTGGGAAGTTTCAAATCAACGGTAAGAAACTCCCACGCGAACTGAATTGCCTCACGCTTAAAATAATCACCAAAACTAAAATTTCCGAGCATCTCGAAAAAGGTATGGTGCCTTGCGGTGTATCCCACATTCTCCAAATCATTGTGCTTACCGCCTGCTCGAACACAGCGTTGGCTGCTTACCGCTCGCGAATATTCTCTTTTCTCTGTTCCGAGAAAAACATCTTTGAACTGATTCATACCTGCATTGGTAAATAGGAGTGTCGGATCATTAATCGGAATCAAAGAACTTGTAGGAACGCGGGTATGTCCGTTTCTTTCAAAATAGGATAGAAACGCCTCACGAATTTCTTCGGTTCTAACAGGTGTATTTTCCCGGCTCATGGCTAGATCAACCTGCCATGCCAGCTTCAGCCAAGTCAGCTCCTGCAAGTATATGGACATGCAGATGAAAAACGGTTTGTCCGGCTCC
>CAJXCR010000086.1 GCA_913051825.1 uncultured Halieaceae bacterium | reverse complement strand
GCGCCAATCAAGTACAATGCACTTTCTGGATTTGATCTAGAAGTTGTCGATTTTGTCTCTCCAATTATTGAGTAGGATTAATTTTATTATGAAGACTGGTGGTATTGATAAATTAGACATTGATTTCTTATTTGGTGAAGGCGAGTTTGTTCTAGTAGCTAGTCGCTGGAACAATAATATTGTAGATCAACTTGTCGAAGGAGCGATGAAGGAGCTGTCGTTACAAGGTATCGATCAGAAAAAAATACGCCTTATTCGAGTCCCTGGTGCTTTTGAAATACCTCTAATGTGTCAGCAAGTAATAAATCTGCGAGATGTTTTAGCTATTTTAGCGTTAGGGGTGGTCATAAGAGGAGATACTCCTCACTTTGAATATGTCGCTGGAGGTTGTATAAACGGCATTGTTCAGGTGTCACTCCAAACCGGAATACCAATTAGCAATGGAGTGCTCACCGTCGACTCTATAGAACAGGCGCTTGAAAGATCTAATTTTGACGGAGGAAATAAAGGCGCCGAAGCTGCTCTGACAGCACTTGAGATGGTTCATTTATTGAACGAACAGGTTGACTGAATTCTATGCTACGCCTTCGAAATGAGCTAGCTGCAAAACGCAGAAAAGCGCGACACTATGGAGTTCAAGCGCTATATAAATGGCATATGGTAGGTGGAGATCCAGGAGAGATAGTTTTAGAGTTTTGTGATGAGTATGATTTTATTAATGTTGATGTAGAGTATTTTTCCAACTTGTTACATTCAATTTCCTCGCAAGTAGAAGACTTAGAGGCAGTTTTGTTGCCTATTTTAGACCGAAAACTAGATGAACTTGATCCAATCGAAAGGTCAGTGCTTCGCTTGGGTACGTTTGAATTAAAAAAGCGACTAGATATTCCCTATAAAGTAGTAATTAGTGAATCAGTGGCCTTGGCCAAGAAATTTGGTGCCACTGACAGTCATAGATATATTAATGGTGTGCTTGATAAAGTAGCACGGTTGCTTCGATCAGATGAAATGGTTTCCTAATCTTGGAATTTTTCAATGAGTTTTCAGTTGTTAGAGAATTTTTCTCTGATTTCAGTCGCGGAAAGGCCACAGTTATTGGTCCAGGTGATGATTGTGCAGTTTTGCGTTTGCCAAAAGATACAGAGCTAGCAACGTCAAGTGATACTTTGATAGAAGGTTGTCATTTCCCGTTCGGAAGTTCCGGTGATGACGTTGCCTATCGATCTATAGCTACATCTGCTAGTGACTTAGCTGCAATGGGTGCGCAACCACTTGCTTGTGTCATATCATTATCGTTGCCAGAAATAGATGTAGCATGGTTAGAAGATTTCAAGCTGGGACTGTCGTCCGCTATCCGATGTTTTTCCTTGCCGCTAGTTGGTGGTGATCTGACTAAGGGTCCTTTGACAATTACTGTAACCGTCTACGGGAGTCTTCCTGCAGGTCGGTGTTTGTTGCGTTCTGGAGCGAGGAAAGGAGAGATAGTATTAGTGACCGGAACCCTTGGAGATGCCGCCGCTGGCCTGGCTTTTTTGAACAACGAGTGGGAACCTAACTGTGATGATAAAGAATTTCTAGTCAGGCGGTTTTTTAGACCAGAATCTAGATTGGATTTGGCAGCAAGCTTGCTCGAGATAGCGACATCATCTATAGACATTTCAGATGGATTACTTGCTGATGTTGGTCATATTGCGTCAGAAAGTGGTTTATCGATACAAATAGATGTTAAAAAAATACCTTTGTCTCCGGCTTTGTCAAAATCAAATAATAACCAACAAGTTCTAAAGTGGGCGCTCTCTGGAGGAGATGACTACGAGCTTTGTTTCACCATGCCTGCTAATAAAAATGCACCTTCAGGATGTACTCCTATCGGTTTTACAGCGCCCGGTGCTGGCGTTAAGTGTGAGGGTTTTGATAATATTTCGTCGGAAGGAGGATATAGGCATTTCTAATGGATCAATACTAATTGTGCTAGTCTGGATTTTCGTGAAAGACAATGCCATCTAGAGATAATTTCTATCCTTCTTGGAGTTTGTTATTGGATCCAAGATATCTTTTAGCTCTGGGATTAGGAAGTGGTCTATCTCGTTGGGCCCCTGGTACTTGTGGCACTATTGCCGCGGTGCCATTTTTCCTACTATTTCTATCGTCTAGAGCACCTATTGAATATTTCTTAATTGTTACGGCCGCTTTTTTATTAGGTATTTATATTTGTAGCGAAGTTAGCAAAGAAATGAAGATAGTGGATCATCCTAGTATCGTGTGGGATGAGTTTGTGGGTTTGTGGATTACTTTGTTTGGTTTGCCCAATGAGATTGGTTGGCTCATTGCTGGGATAGTGATTTTTAGACTGCTAGATATAGTCAAGCCTTGGCCAGTTAACTTGATAGACTCGAGAATCAAAGGCGGGACTGGGATTATGTTGGACGACGCAGTAGCTGGTTTGATAGGCTGCTGTCTATTAAATTTAGCCAATCATCTCTTCTTTTAATTGTTATAGTTCACTTTTTCCGCTGTACTATTAGCTTAGCAATTTTTCGAAGCGATTCAGCGGATTCGTCAAAGCTGTTCAACTCGATTAGTGCTTTCTCTAATGATTCCGATGCTACGTGCTTGGCTCTTTCTAGACCTAAAAGATTTACATAGGTAGATTTATTCTCTTTAGCATCTTTCCCAGGGGTCTTACCCAATGTCTTTGATGTTCCTTCTACGTCGAGAATATCGTCGGTTACTTGAAATGCCAGTCCAATATGATTTCCAAATTTTTCTAAACAGGTTAATTCCTCCTGAGACGCTGAGGCAGTTAGTCCACCTGCTACTATAGATGCGGTCAGCAAAGCTCCTGTCTTTAAGCTATGCATTGACTTGAGTTTTTGTGTGCTTAACTTCTGCCCTGTTGCTCCTATATCTAGAAATTGGCCGCCTACCATTCCGCCTAAACCCACCGCTTTGCTAACAAACCTAGAAATTTTTAGGCATTGATCGGAAGAAAGATTTTCTGCACTAGAAATTAATTCAAATGCCTTTGCTTGAAGACCATCGCCAACAAGTATGGCAGTAGCATCACTGTAGGCTTTATGAAGTGTCGGTTTTCCGCGACGTAGGTCATCATTGTCCATCGACGGAAGGTCATCATGAATTAAAGAATAGGAATGAAGAAGTTCTATTGCGCAAGCAATATAATCTAGAGCTCTCTGACGAATGTCTTCATCTTTTAGACCAACTGCCTCCGCGGCAGCGAAAGTTAAAGCAGGTCGAATCCTCTTGCCACCTTCTTTTACCGCGTACAGGATAGGTTCTCGCAAGTCAAAAAGGCCTGATTCATTGTCCAACCCCTGAGTGGCTAGGTAGCTGAGCTGAGCATTGCATCGATTGGCGTATCTACCTAGGAGTGTTAAGCCACTACTATCTGGTTTATTCACTCCCTGCAATTTCCTCATCTGATTGAAGTTCTTTTTCTTCAGGCTTGCCGTTTGCGCCTTCAACTAGTAGCGCAACCTTTTGTTCCGCGTGAAGCAGGATCTGCTGAGCAGTTTTTACTAATCCTATGCCTCTTTCAAACTCTTTAAGAGATTCATCGAGCGAAAGGTTAGAGTCCTCTATTTTTTCAACAATCTCCTCTAGTTCATTAAGAGTTTTGTTAATATCAGTAGGTGAAGATTCATTCCCCATAAGTTCATTACCTTGAACGCTCTCTTTTAAAGATTAGCGTAGCTTTATTCAAATTAATTGTTTATTTGATATTTGGAAATTTTGAGACCGATCCATGACTCGATTGATTGTCGGAGACAGTTTTTTCAAAACCATTTATGGTTGAAATAATGGATTCTGAATCTATACCACAAATTACATATTGTTCCTCTTGTACTGCATGATCAATAAATTGATCTGGGACTCCAAGATTGATTACGCGGGATATTATACCAGCTCGATTAAGTTCTTCATTTACAGCGCTCCCAGCTCCTCCTGCGATTGATCCGTCTTCGATCGTCACAATTTTCTCATGATTCTTTGCTATTTCTTTGATTAGTTCAGTATCAAGTGGTTTAACCCATTTCATGTCAACTACTGTGGCATCAGTTTTGTCGCCCGCTATCAATGCCTCTGATAATATTGTTCCGAAGCTCAGGATTGCCGTGTTATTTCCCTCACGCACGACTTCTGCGTGTCCGATCTTACACTCCTCAATTACATCCTTAATCACTACTCCAATACCTGACCCTCTTGGATAACGTACTGCAGCAGGGCCTTCATATCTGTAACAAGAAAAAAGCATCTGTCGGCAAATGTTTTCATCTGATGGTGCTCCAATTACAATATTTGGGATGCAGCGAAGATAGGCTAAATCGAATACTCCATGATGTGTAGGACCGTCTTGGCCTACTAAGCCTGCTCGATCTATAGCAAACGTAACATCAAGATTTTGAATTGCAACATCGTGTATTAATTGATCGTAGCCGCGCTGAAGAAAAGTCGAATAAATTGCCACGACAGGTTTAAGTCCTTCACAGGCAAGCCCCGCCGCTAGTGTCACAGCATGTTGTTCCGCAATAGCAACGTCGTAATATTGTTTGGGATATTTATTTGCGAATTTAACCATTCCTGAGCCTTCGCACATTGCTGGCGTGATAGCCACTAAACGAGGATCTTTTTCTGCTGCCTCACATAACCACTCTCCAAATACGTCACTATACTTTGGAGGCTTAGTGCCAGAGTCTTTTTTACTAGGAGAAGGCTTTGGTAAAACTTCAATTTTATTCATCGCGTGATAACCTACAGGGTCATCTTCTGCTGCTTGAAATCCTTTTCCTTTAACAGTTCTTATGTGTAAGATCTGAGGGCCTTTAAGTTTTGACATATTGTCAATGGTTTGCATTAGTTGAGGAAGATCGTGGCCATCCAAGGGTCCAATATAATGCCAACCAAGTTCTTCGAATAGTGTGCCCGGGGCGACCATGCCTTTCATGTGTTCCTCAGTAAGTTTAGCTAAATCCCAAGCAGGTTTTATTCTTTTAAGGAGCTTTTTTGAGCCTTCTCTTAGGCTAATGTAGGTTTTACTCGCCCAAATTTTCGCAAAATAAGTTGCTAATCCCCCTCTGTTATGACCGATCGACATCTGATTATCATTCAAGATAACAAGCATATCCGGCCTTTGATCGCCTGCGTGCGCTAATGCTTCGAATGCCATTCCGCCGGTAATAGCGCCATCGCCAATAATTGCTATCACTCTTCGATCGCTACCACGATGTTTATTACCCAAAGCCATTCCCATAGCCGAAGATATACTGGTTGAAGAATGTCCTACTCCGAAAGTGTCATATATGCTTTCGCTCCGTTTTGGAAAACCGGAAAGTCCTTTGGATTGACGAATAGTGCTCATTTTTTCCATCCGGCCAGTAAGAATCTTATGCGGATAGGTTTGGTGACCAACATCCCATACTATTCGATCTTGTGGTGTATCTAAAACATGGTGAAGTGCTACGGTAAGTTCTATTACGCCCATACCGGCTCCAAAATGACCTCCGGTTTTACCTACGGAATAAAGCAAGAACGCCCTGAGTTCATTGCATAATTCTAGAAGAGCAGTTTCTGAAAGATCTCGCACTTTCCCACCGCCATTTAGTGAGTCCAATATCGGGGTAGAGGGTCGAGCAGTCGGAATTTCAGTAAGCATAATATTAGTTTACCTTATCTATGTTGGATCGCCAGTCATCGAGATCGAGTGAAGGTTTTTTCTTTCTCTCGGAACTTTAACAGATCGGTAACAAAAGTTTATAGGTTTCTCTTTAGACGGTGAATCTGTTTTCGGGTTTTTTTATCCGGTTTATCAGACGAGTTGGATATTGTATTGCCAGCCAATTTTCGTGCTGTATTTCTGTTGTGTCGGATAGCAATACTTTCATTGGTTTCTTTATAAAGGAGCAGCGCGTCTGCAGCTCCTTTTCTTTTTATAGAGAGCGCTAAAACTAAGATTTCTATATCTTCCCAGCCACGTCGTATCTTTAACGAATCGCCGACTTTAAGAATATAGGATGCTTTTACCCTTCGGCCGTCCACTTTTACTTTTGCTCCTTCGATAGCGGTTTTTGCTAGATTTCGTGTCTTAAAAAACCTGGCAGCCCAAAGCCATTTATCTAATCGATATTTTGTTAATTCGTCATTGCTGCTCATGCGCATCCCCTATCAGGGCATAATTTCTGAAAAATTATTTATGGCGGTAAATTTACAATTTATCCTTTTTGGCTGTTGGCTGTCAGGTCTAATAATAGTTATTAAATTGGCGATCCCATGATTTTCAGCTGTGGTAAGCACATCTTCATTGTCATCAATTAGAACGGTTCGTTTTATATCAAAATGATACATTGAGTGTAATTTTTTCCAGAACATGTCGCTTTCTTTGGCTGCTTTAAGTTCGTGCGAAACAACAATAGCATCGAACCATTTTGATAAATTTACTTGTCTCATCTTTATATCAAGAGTTTTTCTATGAGCGTTGGTAACCAAAATCAATTTCTTACCAGATTTGCTAGTTGTATTTAAAAATTCCTTCGCATTTGGTCTTGCAGAGATTCTTGCGGAAATTCTTTCTTTCATTTTTACAAGATCTAGATTAAAGCGATCTGACCAGTAATCGATATCATACCAGTCTAGAGTTCCTGCTTTCTCGGCAAGAGAATCTCGGATGAATGAGTTGGCAAGATCTTCAGATATTGAAAAAAATTTGGAGTACTCTTTTGGGAGATAATAGCCCCAAAAATAGTTATCAAAATTGAGGTCTAAAAGAGTCCCATCGAGGTCAAGTAGAACAATGTCTATATTCTTCCAGTTTAAGAGCTGTTTATTCATTAATTAAATAACACGTTTAATAAAGAAGCCATTTAATCTCTAACACCTTTGCAGCTGATGATATCATCTAGATCAAATGAATTTATCTAATTGCTTCTCTTTAATTGATCCTTTGACAAAACTTTGTCAAAACGTGGGTATATATATTTGTAAGCGCTACGCTCATGCAAATTCTCAGCAATATTCAAATAAGATAGATGGCACTCCTCTGACGCAGGTAGATTTATATGCTCACTCGATGCTGGTAAAAGGTTTGTATAAAATTTGTCCAGACATACCTGTTCTTTCAGAAGAGTCTAACATTTCGGAATTGCGTAATAGGTTTGATTGGAGGCAGCTTTGGATAATAGATCCTTTAGATGGAACGCGAGAGTTCTTAAATAAAACTGGAGACTTTACTATTAATATTGCCTTGGTTGAGAATGGAAGACCTCTTCTGGGTATTATATATCAACCTTTGCAAGAGATCTGTTATGCCGGCTTGGTAGGAAAAGGAGTCTGGCGTATCTGTACAGCAGATCCTATTGGTAATTCTTTGGAAATCAAAATCCAGCCAGCCGACAAAAAATCTATATCGATTTTATCAAGCCGCGGCAATGCAGGTTTGGTGTTTGATAACTATTTAAATTGGATTAAAAATCATTTTATTGAGGTTGATCTCCTTAAATTTGGTGCAGCGTTGAAGTTTATTAAATTAGTTGATGGAGTAGGAGATATCTATCCAAGGTTTTCGCCTTGTAGTGAATGGGATGTTGCTGCTGGTGACGCTATAGTTCACGCTGCTGGAGGAAAGCTCGTCGGGCTAGACGGTTTGCCCTTTAAATACAATTCCCGTGAAAAGCTTATAAGCGAGCCATTTATAGCTGTTGGAGCATCTAGCTTTTCTATTTTGTCGAAATCCATCGATTTTTTTTCAAGTTAACTATTTCTTTTGAAAGGCTTGCTCTCTTCTTTGAGTAGAAGCATAGTGAGAATAAAATAGAGAAAAAGATTATGAATGACTCAAATGATGACTTTTCAGAACTTTTCGAAGATGATTCTGGAAAGCAAAGTTCCACCTTCAAGCTGGTTGAGCTAAGGAAGAAGTGTCAAGAAATAGATAGCTTGATTTTAGAGCTTCGTGAAAAATTAGAATATAGCCAGGTTTCTCTTCAAAAATTAAAAAATCAACGGTCGAATATTCTAGATGAAATAGATAGACTCAAAGATGAGATGATTCCAGACCTAAATGCCTAGTTTTAATTTTCGATTTTCAAGTTTGATCAGATGATCTTTTATTTCAGCCCCTGCTGAGTAACCGCCATTTTTTCCATCAGAGCAGATTACGCGATGACATGGAACAATTATTGGTAGTTTATTTCTTCCGTTAGCTAGACCAACTGCTCGAGCAGCATCTCTATGTCCTATAGATCTAGCTAGCGCCGAGTAACTTAATTTTTCACCATATGGAATTTGTGTTAATCGTTCCCAAACAGTGATCTGAAAATTTGTTCCCGCTAGTAAGATTGGAATACTAAAAATAGTGAGTTTGCCATTTAAATAATCTAGCAACTCTCTCCGAGCTTGAGATAAAATTTTATTTTTAGGACCTGTTTTACTTTTTATTGAATCACGATTGGCTTTTAGCCTGATTTCAATTAATGCTCTAGGATTAGCTATGAGCTCTATTGGGCCTATAGGTGACGCAAGCAGACAGCGGCTGAGATTATCTGAGCGGCAAGAATTTCCAAATTTTTCAAGTATTATCTCGATGGGTTTTTTTTAAATATAATATTTTTTTAATATAGCTTGAATTCTATTTCAGAAATAGAATTCAAGTATTGTTATTATGTTTTTTTGCAATATTAAATATATAGCGATTGAATTTTTTCGTCCAAGTTAAGCTGAATTATAAGGAAAGAGATTCTGCGTGAAACAAAGTGATGTTTTAGATTCTAAACTAATAAAAGGAATGTTGTCTCCAGGCTCATTAGATAGGATCTCTAAACTTATACTACTTAGGGAGGTTGACTCTACTAATTCTCTGCTCCAAAAAGAGCTTAACGCAGGTTTGGGTCCGGTTCTGGTATGTGCAGCTGATCAGCAGACTGCTGGACGAGGGCGTTCTGGTAAGATTTGGCATAGCCCATTGTCGAAAAATATTTATTTGTCTATTTCGTGGGAGTACGCTCTTCCGTATAACAAACTTGAGGGGTTAAGCTTAGCAATTGGTGTCGTGGTTTTAGATTCTTTAATATCCTATGGTTATCCGAAGTTAAAGCTTAAATGGCCTAATGATATTCTTTTTGGTGATGCTAAGTTGGCAGGTATTTTAGTCGAAATTATTGGTGGTGCTAATTCTTCGTTAAAAATTATCGTGGGTGTAGGTATTAACGTTAAGATGTCTGCAAAGCAAGGTTCAGTTATTGAGAGATCTTGGACCGATCTTTCTTCGATAAGTCATAAGTCTCCTCCTTCCCGTAACGAGCTTATTGCTAAACTTGTTGACCACTTGATTGACTTGTTTTTATCTTACCCTGAAAAAGGGTTTTCATATTGGCGAGATTCGTGGAATGCCAGAGATTCGTTTATAGGTAAGAATGCTAAAATAATTTCAAACGGAGAAATTCTGTCGGGGATTTCCCGCGGAGTAGATTCGAAAGGCAGGCTTATTTTGGACTCATCCGAAGGTTTGCTTTTTATCGCTGCAGGCGACCTTTCTCTCAGAGAGTCTTGAAAATGAGAGTTCTACAAATTGATATTGGAAATACTTTTATAAAGTGGCGCCTTCTCGTGTCTGGGATTGTGAATAGTCGTGGAAGGGTTTTGACCAAAAATCCTGATTTGTTTTTTGATAGATTGAAAGATATTGCCGAAGTAGATGTGATTCCAGTATCGAGTGTAGCATCATCGGATTTTAATAGTTTGATTTCGGAGAAATTATTAGAAAGTTTTGGCAGGGCTCCTTGGTTTTGCGCTTCTACTGATAAATTAATCGGTGTTACAAATGCATATATTGATTCATCTGAACTAGGTGTTGATCGCTGGCTCGCAATTGTAGCTGCTTGGGCAGAATTTCGGAGAGATGTTATTATTGTAGACAGCGGAACGGCCTTAACTATTGATGTAGTTGATCAAAAAGGTTCTCATTTGGGTGGCTATATAATTCCCGGAGGAGCTTTGATGGAGCGTGCTTTGCTTTCTGATACAGCGAATCTAAGCTGTAATTATTTTTCTGCAGAACAGGAAGCCAAGCCTGGTAATAATACAACACAGGCGATAAAAAATGGTATTGCTTT
>CAJXCR010000085.1 GCA_913051825.1 uncultured Halieaceae bacterium | reverse complement strand
GTCATTCTGCAATTTTTCATACGAAAGGCAATGAAGATTGCCATGTGATCTTGCGCGGAGGGCTTGCTCCAAATTACGACATGTTTTCTGTTGATGACACATCGTTGCTTTTAGATAAAGCGGGACTTCCGTCAAGAATCATGATCGATGCTAGTCATGCCAATAGTCGCAAGAAACCAACAAAGCAAATTGATGTGACTCTCGATATTGCTAATCAGGTGCGACGGGGTGATGGGCGCATTTTTGGAGTCATGCTTGAAAGTAATCTTGTAGAGGGCAGGCAGGATGTGGCGGGTGATCGTACATTGACATATGGACAAAGTATTACCGATGCTTGCATGTCATGGGAGGATACAGAAAAACTGCTCTACGAATTGGCAGAAGCTTCGAGAGTACGCAGGCAATTAACTTCAGTTTAGAGAGATAGCAATATGCACTTAGGATTTACTTCAATGAATACGGCGGATGATCCAGCGCCCGATTTATTGGCGCAGACTCTGGAGCAGGCAGGGTTCGAATCACTCTGGTATGGGGAACATAGCCACATCCCTATCGCTCGCCAGACACCTTACCCGCCTGGAGGGCCATTGCCGGAACCTTATAAAAAGATGATGGATCCATATGTGTCTCTAACGGCAGCAGCGTCAGCAACAAAAACTTTAAAAGTGGGTACCGGCATTGCGTTACTTCTCGAGAGAGAGCTGCTCTCCCAGGCGAAAACGATATGTTCTCTAGATCGTATCAGTGAAGGAAGACTCATGATTGGCTGTGGGGTTGGTTGGAATGAAGAAGAATTTAATAATGCCTCTAATTTGCCGTGGAATCGTCGTTACCTGGCACTAAAGGAAACAGTAGCGGCGCAACGAGCTTTGTTCACCGAAGGTGAGCCCGAGTTTGTTGGGGAGCTAGTACAATTTGATAAGGTGTGGTTTGAGCCAAAACCCTACCAACCTGGAGGACCTCCAATTATTTTCGGAGCGATGGGTCCGATGGGGCTCAGGCATACTGCTCAATGGGCAGATGGTTGGATGCCAGTGGACATCGCATTACCTGACATCCCAAAAGCGATCTCCGACTTTTACGATCAGGTTGAGTCATTTGGGAGGAATCCTGACGAGGTCGAGATAACGATGGTCGTTATGGCTCCTGTCAGTAGTGATCTACTAAAATCTTATCGGGACATGGGTATCCATCGCTGCAACATAGGGGTCGGAGTAGAAAACTGGGACAGACCGGAGGTGGTCATGCCCATGATTGAGAAGTTTTCCAAGTTGATACCGGAGTTGATTGATTAGCAAAACTTTGTTGATAGATTAATTCTCTGCAGAGACCTCTCTTGCCCTGGCCATTTGATCTAGGTAGGTCAACATTTCCATCGTATTGCTAGAAGGTGAAAGGATGCGAGCCTTGTAGACATCGTGGACATAATCTTGTACTAATTTGTTCCTAGGCCTTGCATAAAATAACCAGTCGGCAAGATGTGAAGCCAAGCGCAAATCTTTTTCAATAAGTTCTCTTCCTTGCTTGATTATCCTTGGAATGTTTTGGTTCGCCAGGGAGATAATCATTTCTCCCTGCATAGAGATAGGGGCCGGGGTCCAATGCGATGGTATATCGTCCCACCATCCCGTATATTTTTTCAACACCATCTTAGAGATATCTTCTGGGTTGACATATTGCACTTCAAGGGTGGGATGTTGGGCAAGATGTTCTGGCATTGAGAGAGAAGCTGCTATTTCATCTTTTCGCAGGCCCATATTTAAGCCTCTTATCGTGTGCTCTACTATGAATTCCAGTGCGTCGGCTAATGTGCTCAGATTAGTATTAATTTCCTTTGGACCTATTATAGGTTTTCCATGGCTTGGAAGCAGTATCGTCGCATTTAGCTTGGCCATTTCACGAAGCGCCTTTGCCCATCCTTCGACATCGCGTTGAATGCGCTTTCCATTTCCAGCATTTGGTAAAAAACCCTGGTAATAGTCAGCACTAGCCAGTATCCGGCGGCTTGGAGCCCACACATAAAGTTGATCATCGGTTTCACCCGGGTGATGTTGCAGGACGAAGGTTTCGCCACCAATATCTAGCTCCAATCTGTTTTCAAATTCCTTGGTAGGCCAGGTGAAGTCTTTCTCAGAAGTTGGAAGCTGGCTCTCCGGTTGGCTCATATATTTCGCTATTGACCCTCGCAAGCGAACGTATCGAGTGAATCTGTTCCTTAGATTTTTATGAGCGATTATTTCAGGTGTTTCACCATTCTCAATTATCGCCCAAGTACCGTATGCATGGTCAACGTGTCCATGGGTATAGATCACTGAGTGTATTGGTAGATCATTAATTTTTCTTATGGATTCGTAGATGGCAGGCCCCGCTGGTGCCATACCGGTGTCGACCAGGACGTTACCTTCATCTGTTTCAAATAAAATCACATTTACGATAGGCAATCTTATTAAATAGGTTCTCTCGGCAATCTCGATAATTTCAGTCTTGTTTTTTATGTCCTCTATTACGTTTGGAAGCCGGCTAAACATGTTTTTTGCGGCTAGCACGGAGTACTCGCCTCCAAAACCTCCACCTAACGCTATTCGAGATAGCAGTCTCGGGTTCTCTAGTAAAATTTGGGTCCTAGTGTCTAAGTCGGCGATTTCGCGCACTTGCTGACGAGTCGATTTGACTACAAAGGCGGCGCCCTCTTCGACAATACTGCTCAGACGAGATTGTTCAAAGGCCATTCCCAGGAAAAAGACCATTGCTATGATGATAAGATATCCTATGCGCTTCATTTTCTTTTCTCGTCGTTATTACGAGGATCGTTCGATACTAATACAAGCAATCCATTCCATCAAAAGATCTGGCCCATCTGATTAGGATATACTTTTGATTTAGGGTATGTTGCTTTAGTCCCTATTGTCAGAGGTCATATAGATTAGTGAGGCATATGGAATGAGAGACTCAAATGATGATCGCATGGCGGAATATTGGAGCAAGAATGTTTCACTGATGCTTCGAGTTTTTTTGATTTGGTTTGTGGTGAGCTTTGGTTGCGGTATTGTGTTTGTTGATTGGCTGAATCAATTTCGATTGGGCGGGTATCCGATGGGATTTTGGTTTGCTCAGCAGGGCTCTGTTTTTGTCTTTGTTGGACTCGTCTTCTATTACGCTCACAAGATGTCTTCAATTGATCGTGAATTTGGCGTAGACGAAGAGGCTGATTAATCTGCCATGGATTTGCAATCATTAACGTATCTTGTCGTGGGTGCAACCTTCGCGCTCTACATTGGAATCGCGATTGTCGCTAGAGCTGGATCGACGCGAGACTTCTATATTGCTGGCGGAGGGGTCAATCCTGTGGCTAATGGGATGGCGACGGCAGCCGACTGGATGTCAGCTGCATCGTTCATTTCGATGGCGGGAATGATCGCTTTCATGGGATATGGCGGTTCGGTTTTCCTCATGGGGTGGACAGGAGGTTTTGTTATCCTCGCTTTGCTTCTAGCGCCTTATCTCCGGAAATATGGAAAGTTCACTGTCCCTGAGTTCATCGGAGACCGTTATTACTCCAAGTCGGCTCGTGGTGTCGCGGTACTTTGTCTTATCATTTGCTCCATAACTTATGTTATTGGTCAGATGAAGGGCATTGGTGTTGCCTTTTCTCGCTTTCTTGAGGTTGACTACGAGACTGGTCTTCTTACGGGAATGTGCATCGTGTTTTTTTATGCAGTCCTCGGTGGGATGAAAGGCATTACCTACACTCAAATCGCTCAATATTGTGTGCTTATATTCGCGTACACCATTCCGGCTATTTTTATCAGTTTACAGCTGACAGGATTTGCACTTCCTCAGATAGGCCTTGGTAGCATGCTGTCAGGCACTGACGTCTATCTACTTGATCGGCTTGATCAGGTGGTCACAGACCTAGGTTTTCGAGAATATACGACCGATTCACGGGGAAGCACCTTAAATATGTTTGCGTTCACACTTTCGCTGATGATTGGAACGGCGGGATTGCCTCATGTAATTGTAAGATTTTTTACTGTCCCTAAGGTTCGTGATGCTCGAACGTCCGCTGGTTGGGCGCTGTTATTCATCGCTATTTTGTATACCACAGCTCCAGCGGTGGCGGCCATGGCGAGACTTAATTTGATGTCTACCGTCGAGCCGGAGTCTGGCCAATATCTTTCTTATGAAGAAAGGCCACAGTGGTTTAGAAACTGGGAAGTGACTGGATTACTGTCATTTAAGGACAAAAATCAAGACGGTTTGATTCAATATAGCGCTGACCCAGTTAGCAACGAACTCGTGAAGGTAGATAACGACATCATGGTTCTAGCTAACCCAGAAATTGCCAAGCTTCCTAATTGGGTGATTGCATTGGTCGCAGCTGGTGGTCTAGCCGCAGCTTTGTCTACTGCTGCGGGATTATTATTGGCCATAGCCTCAGCCATCTCACATGATCTGCTCAAAGGAATTTTTCGCCCTGATATTTCAGAAAGACAGGAGCTCCTGGCTAGTAGAGCCTCGATGGCATTGGCTGTGTTGGTGGCAGGTTATTTGGGCTTTAATCCTCCCGGTTTTGCTGCTGGCACGGTCGCGCTTGCCTTTGGGCTGGCAGCGTCTTCGATTTTTCCAGCACTGATGATGGGAATATTTTCTATGAGGATCAGCAAAGAGGGAGCGGTTGCCGGTATGCTCGCTGGGATTGGTATTACGCTATTTTATGTTTTTCAGCATAAAGGAATCATGTTTATTCCTGGTACTGCATTTTTGGGTGAGCTTCCTGCGAACTGGTTTTTTGGTATTGAACCAAATGCGTTTGGTGCAGTGGGAGCGGTAATAAATTTCTCGGTAGCATTTGCCGTATCAGCGATTACTCGACCTCCACCTGAGACAGTTAAAAAAATGGTTGCGAGTATTAGAGTGCCCAACCTTAAAAACGATTCCAACCTCGTTTAAGAAATTGAGAGCAGGTACATGTTGTCAGAAATAGATCAACTGATAGATGCCGCTGTCAAAGAGACGGGTCTAAATGATTTTGGAGAGGATGATTTTTTAGAGCCACTTGAACGTTTGACGCAAGCATTAGATTCTCAGGCGAGGCTCAATGATTTCGGTCTTTTGCGAGCTAATATGACCATACAATCGGGTCTGGTCAATCGCTTACGTATACAGGACCATCTTCTTAAACACCCTCTTGTTCGTGATGAAGAGATTAAGTCTCCAATTTTTATTGTAGGACTACCTCGCACCGGGACCACCGCGCTGCATCATCTCTTGAATCAAGATTCGAACAATAGAACGTTGAGAATTTGGGAGGCTCAAGATCCTATTCCTCCTCCTCAGACCGAGACATATAGTAATGATTCGCGGATTGCTGAACAGCGTGAAAAGATTTCACTTACAGAGACATTTTTACCCGGCTTTAAGGCGATGCATCTAATTGATGCTGAAGAACCTGATGAATGCTATATGCTGTTAAATCGCGCATTTATGTCTGTTGAGTATTCAGCTTTGTTTCATATTCCCGATTATGCGAACTGGCTTTATGAGGAATTAGTGGCGAGAGGGTCTTATGAGTATCATCGTCTCCAGCTGCAGATTTTGCAGTCTTGTCACCCTGGTCGTTGGGTGTTAAAGGCGCCATTTCATCAGCTGGGTTTAGAGGAGATACTTCGTTTATATCCAGACGCAATAATCGTGCAGACACATCGACCGCTTGCCGCTGTGGTTGCCTCAGGCTGTAGCTTTTCAGCTTTGTTAAGGCGCAGTGGCAGTGATCATATTGATTTGCAGGAGATTGGTCGAGATTGGATGGCAATGTTAGGAGCCTATACTTCCCGTTTTGAAAAGAGTCGAGCTAAACTAGAAGATCATCACCCAGGTCAGTTTGTAGACTTAATGTACACCGACTTTATCGCGGACCCTCTTTCCGGGTTAAGAAGAATTTATGCAGCGTCAGGAGTTATATTAGAGAGTGAGTCCGAGAAGCGAATGAGCGATTGGTTAGCAAAAAATCCACAAGGCAAGCACGGCCAACATGTCTATCAACTGTCGGATTATGGAATATCCGTGGATGAGGTCAAAAATCTTTTTGATGAATATCTTATCCGTTATGATTTGACGATTGATTGAAGGGGACTCTTATGGATGAAGAAGAGAGAGCATTAGAACGTATAAAAAGCGGTGAGGTATGGAGCGAATTTTGTGAAGGACTTCGCCGTTCCGGCGATCTTGTCCTTTCAGAAAAGGCGGCAAACACACCGCTGGATAGGGCGGAGGGGTATCGTTATCTAACAAGAATGCTGAGGGCTGGACTTGAGAGCTTTGTTGAATCAAATGATCCTGATTTTCCTGTACTAAGGTGTCCTGTCCATACAACCATAAAGATGGGTGCAGATAACCCCGACAATCTTTACCAGAATGCGCCTATTAACCCTAATCATGAATATAGGATATATGGTAAACGGGGAACGATAGGATATCTTGGTTTTTCTGCTGTTGTTAATCGTTATAGCAGCGGAGGAGGAATGGTCACTGACGGTTTCCTGGATGCCGAGGAGATTGAAGTTAATCCTGATGGCACATTGGAAATCTTTGCAAGTCAGAAACCCAAAGGGAAGAACTGGTTACGATTAGGGCCTGAAACCAATGCGATCAATGTCAGGCAGACTTTTCAAAATCGTGCGCAGGAGGAGGCCGCGCAGATTTTCATAGAGCGCTCTGATAATCCTGCAGTTGGCCCCGATCCACTTTCGGCGGTTAAGCTTGAAAAATCTCTGCAAGGGACGGTGCAATTTCTTCAAAATACGACCCGTTTGTTTTTTGACTGGGCTGAGAGTTTTACGGTATCAATTAACCAGGTGGAGCCGGCAGATCAAGAATTTTGTCAGGCCATTGGTGGTGATCCAAATATCTATTACTTTCATAGTAAATGGAGCTTGAATGATGATGAGGCGCTGGTTATCACTGCGGACGATATTCCAGAGTGTCAGACATGGAATTTTGTGCTCCAGAATTTTTGGATGGAATCATTGGATTATCGCTATCATCAGATACACTTGAACAAACACACTGCTCACTACGAGCCAGATGGGAGTGTTAAGATTATCGTGGCTCACAGTAACCCCGATCATCCTAATTGGATTGATACGGCGCACCATCGTCAAGGTACGCTGTGTTGGCGATGGATTGGGGCAGAGAGGCATCCTCCAGTGGAGTCTAAGGTTCTCAAGTTTGATTCTCTGAAATAAGTATCTGTACCAATAAGAAAACGCCATTCCAGCTGAAGAAAATACATTTTAATTTAATAAACATATTATTATCAATTGTTTATGAATATTTGTTAAATATTTTCTCATTTAGATAATGCCAAAATTTACCATAGGCTTTCTTTACAAAGCCATACAAACCGATTAGCCTCGCTCACTAAAGGGAAGTTATAAGTTAAGTTGTAAGTTGGTTTGCGCTCGCTCGCAGATTTCTTACTATAATAATATTCACAGGATTGATTTAAATTGAGGCTTTTTCATATGAATTCACAAGTATTTAAGGTTTTGCCACTTGTGGCGGCGATGGCGTTCGTTACTGATTCGTTCGCTCAACGGCAGATTTCCGATACGTTAGAAGAGACGGTGGTTACTGCTCAGAAGCGTGAAGAAAACCTGCAGGATGTGGCTATTTCTGTATCTGCGATGGATGCAGCGGCGATCGAAAAAACGTTCGCTAGGACACTGGATGAGATTACTGGTATGTCGCCAAATTTGATTTTTAATCCTATCTTGGGGAATGGCACAGTAGGCGTTGCTATCCGCGGAATGCAGCATGCAGAAGTAGAGAAGAGCTTCGATCCTGCAGTCGCGATTTATCAGGATGGAATTTATCTAAAATCTACAACAGGAGCCCTGTTAAATCTCTGGGATGCTGAGAGAATTGAGGTCTTGCGAGGTCCTCAGGGGACCTTGTTTGGTAGAAACACCATCGGTGGATTGATGCATGTTATTCGTTCAAAGCCGACAGGTGAATTTGGTGGAAAAATTGTAGCGACGATAGCAGAAGATTCGCAGGAAGATATTAAGGCGATGATTAATTTACCTAGAATGGGTGATCTGTCCGTGAAGCTATCGGCAATGAGTATCCAAGGTGGTGGGTATTTTCGTAATGTCACCAGAAACAAGCGTGAAGGTGATAACGACATGACCGCTTTAAGTGTGAGTGCGTTGTGGGAGCCTTCAGATAATTTTGATCTTAGAGTGATATATGATGATATTGATGACGATACGGAGACTCGTCCATTAACTTGCCTTACCAATTCGGGCGAGTTGTTTGGATTCGCATTACCCGATTTTCTTTCTGGAATATCTACAGATTGTAGCGATAAGAATGATATAGCCCATCATTACAAGAGCAGAACAGCGAATGAGCAACCTGCAAGCCTAGATACTGAAGCGTGGACTATCCATGCTAATTGGCAAATAACCGATGCTCATAAGTTAGCCTTCGTTTTTGGTGATAGAGATAATGATGAGCTTGCGATAAACGAATTTGATGGTACAGCTTCAGATTTGTTTGTAACAAGTCGTCCGACGCAGGAGTTGCAGACTAGCTTTGAATTTCGGCTTGAATCTGATTGGGACTGGGGAACTAGTACCTTTGGCGCGTTTTTCTGGGAGAGTGAATATACGTTGAGCCAGAATACGAACTTCTTTGCGTTCGGAGATCCTAATAATTATACGGCATCGCCTTGGTATCATCAGGAAACAGAGAATACTGCTTACTTTGGTCAAGTAGATATTGATGTTACTGACAAGCTAAGTGTGAGTTTAGGTGGGCGTTACATCGATGAGGAAAAAGAGGCCTGTATGGTTGTTAGTACCAATGACCCCACCGGAGGAACCAATGGAACATGGGTTGATGCAGATGGAGTTTATAAGACTCCGGTCAATGCATGGGGAGAAGGCTGTCCATCTTTTAGTGGCCCAGTAGATGCGGATTATGATGAAGGCAGACGAAGCTGGGACAAGTTTACGCCTAGGGTTGGTTTAACCTACTCTACCGATAATGGGATGGTATATTTAACCTATTCTGAAGGTTTCCGTTCTGGAGGCTATAATGGCAGAGGAACTGGGCCTGGCGACTTTGGCCCTTATGCACCTGAGAGTGTTGAGGCCTGGGAATTAGGCTTCAAGAGTAGCTGGATGGATAACCGTGTGACGTTAAATGGATCTATGTTCGATGTCAGCTATGACGATAAGCAAGAAGATATCGTTAAGCCAGGTACGGCAGGGCAAGCCACTTTGACTGTGGTTGAGAATGCGTCGACAGCATCGATTACCGGTGTAGAGCTAGAGCTAGCATGGATGATAGCGTCTGGTTTGTCTTTCAGAGGCAACATTGGACTGCTTGATGCGAGTTTTGACGAATACCTAGTGTCGAGTGCGACTGGTATGGTCGATAAGAGTGGTATAGAGCTGCGCAGAGCGCCTGACATGACCATGGGCTTAGGTTTGCTCTGGGAGCATGAGTTGGCAAATGGCGCCTTCCTTGTGACGAATGTCTCATATACTTGGAAAGATGATTACTATATTTCAGCTTCCACATCTGTGACCAAGCCAAATTATGGAGGAGGAGCTGAATCATTTAACCCTTCTAAAGTTGACGCATTTGGTCTTCTTGATGCTTCAATAAACTACGAGACGGAAAGCTGGAGTATTTCGATTTTTGGTAAGAACCTAACCGATGAAAATTACTTCATGAGTTTCTTAGATGTAGGTGGTAACGTAGTAGCGGCTGGAGCAGATGATACTACCGCAGTTTATGCTCCTGGGCTGTGGTCTTTCGGCACTCTGAATCGACCAAGATATTTTGGTGCAGAAGTTAAATACAAGTTCTAAGATGTATATGTAGAAAAGGCGCCTTAGGGCGCCTTTTTTTTGTGCCCTTTAATAGTTGTTTATATCGATAGAAAGTTCAGATAATAAAATTTTATAGATGAGTAGAGCAGATGGCGAAAACAGACAAGCATGAAAACGTTTCAATCTATCCTTTCACCGACGCTGAAATAGATCTATTAATGGCAAATGCCGGTGAGTGCGTGCTGATGTGGTCCACGAAAGACGGATGGCCTGTTGGCGTCACCCATGCATTTATTTGGCATGAGGGAAAGATCTGGGTGA
>CAJXCR010000084.1 GCA_913051825.1 uncultured Halieaceae bacterium | reverse complement strand
CAAAAATAGCTAAAAAACAACCTGAGGAATATGCAAAATTTTGGACAGAATTTGGGCAGGTATTAAAAGAGGGTCCGGCGGAAGATTTTTCTAATAAAGAAAAGATTGCTGAACTATTGCGCTTTGCCACCACCCATACCGATAAAGAAGAGCAGGATCAATCTTTGACTGATTATGTGTCGCGTATGAAGGAAGGACAAGAGTCAATTTACTATGTCGTGGCCGATAGTTTTAATACTGCAAAGAATAGTCCTCACTTGGAGGGCTTTCGTAAGCGCGAGATGGAAGTGTTACTGCTATCGGATCGCGTCGATGACTGGCTTATGAATAATTTGCAAGAGTTTGATGGTAAGTCTTTTAAAGATGTTGCGAGAGGAGAGTTGGATACAGAATCTCTTTCAGAATCGGAAAAAGCTGAACAAGAAAAGCTTGTGGAAGAATCAGCAGACATATGTGAAAGACTTAGTAAAATTCTTTCAGAAAAAGTCGAGGAGGTAAGACCTACTGCACGGCTAACTGAATCTCCCGCTTGTTTAGTGGTTGGCGAGCACGATATGGGTGCTCAAATGAGAAGAATTATGGAAGCAGCGGGCCAGGCTGTTCCTCAGACAAAACCAGTTTTGGAGTTCAATCCATCTCATCCATTGATCGGCATATTAGATAAGGAATCTGATGAAGCGCGATTCGAAGAGCTTGCCCAAGTAGTTTTTGATCAGGCTACATTGGCTGAAGGAGGTCAGCTAGATGATCCAGCAACTTACGTTCAGCGATTAAATAGATTAATTATCAACATGAGCGAGAATTAAGCTGCTGCAATTCGGATTTATGTGCATGATGCACATTTGAAAGAATTATAATATTGCTTATGTTCTGAAGAGACGAGTTGTCTATGTCCGTTAGAAGAGTGGCGCAGGAAAGGGAATGGAAGATTGACGGACTTAGAATTAGTGGCCTAAGCTGGGGAGATTCTGCTCTCCCTACGATTATCGCTCTACATGGTTGGTTAGATAATGCTGCTAGCTTTTTTAGATTAGCGCCATTGCTTGAAAATCATCAAGTGATTGCAATTGATTTGCCAGGGCATGGTTTAAGTGATGATCGTAGCCCTGATGCTACATATCAAATTTGGGATGATTTGCCTCAACTCAGTAAGATTGTCGAAGATGTGAGTTCCTCACCAATAGTATTAATGGGTCATTCTCGAGGTGCGATTATTTCGTTATTTTTGGCCGCAGTTCTGAGTGAAAAGGTGAGCTCTATAGTTGCATTAGATGCTTTAATACCGGACCCTCAACCTGATGGTAATGTTACAGATCAGTTAAAAAAATTTATTAAGGAAAGGCAAAATCTGATTAATAAAAAGCATACTTACCTGCCTACTCGAGAAGCTGTAATAGATCGTCGTTGTTCGGTCGGTTTGAGTCTCGATGCTGCAGAAATATTGGCACGCCGCAGTCTTTTGCATGTTGAGGGCAAAGGTTATTTTTGGCGGTACGATCAACGTCTCAAAGGAGCATCTGCGGTTAAATTTTCTAAGAATGATCTTTCAAATTTTCTGAGTAATATTGAGATTCCAGTAATGCTCGCGATAGCGAATGATGGATACATAAATGGTTCTGCAGATGTTGATGTTATTAGCGGAGAATTAAAAAGATGCGAGATCGTTAATGTTAAAGGTGGGCATCATTTTCATATGGAGGAAAGTGCTGACTATTTGTCACAGATTATCAATGACTTTCTCGTTAGAGAAGTGTAACGATGAATAAATTCTTTTTTCATTCATTAATTTTAGCATTTATTTATTCTGGAATTGCATTCGGTGACGTGGCTTCTACTGATCCAGCGCAAACATTAGGCGAATTTTTATATAGCAAATCATTTCTTAAAAAAACATTTGAAGATGAAAAAGAGGCCTATGATTATCAAGTCGGCTTGAGTGCACTCCAGAAAATACGAGGAAGTTGGCAGTTTAAGAAGAGTGTAAGGCTTTCAGGATTGGTTTTAAGTGAGACTTGGCAGGTAGAAGGAGGTTACGATTCACAAGAGATCTCGGAAATGATAGCTGTGTGGATTAGAGACAAATTAGGTTCTACAATTTTATTCGAATGCAGGGGTAGGAGTTGTGGTAGTAGTTCTCAGTGGGCAAGCAGAATTTTTGAAAGGCGATTGCTCTACGGTAGAGACGACACTCAGCGTTACACTGTGTATCAGAATTCCGGCTTAACTAACTTTTGGTTGATAGTTTACTCTTCTGCACGTTCTAATAATCGCCAGTACGTTCAAACGGTTCTCATTCGTCCCCAAGATGATTAAAATAAAAATCACTCTGGCAGAGCACGGCAAACCATCTTTAATGCACGTATAATACTCCTAAGTAGGAGACACATTCATGAGCGGCAATACAATAGGAAAATTATTTACCGTAACCAGCTTTGGTGAAAGCCATGGTCCTGCACTAGGCTGTATCGTGGACGGATGTCCACCTGGACTCGAGGTCGCGATAGAAGACATGCAGAGGGATCTTGATAGACGCAAACCAGGCACTTCGCGTTTCACTACGCAGAGGAGAGAGCCTGATGAAATCCAAATTCTGTCTGGAGTGTTTGAAGGTGTAACCACGGGAACACCAATAGGACTGGTTATCTCAAATAGTGACCAGCGATCGAGAGATTATAGCAAGATTAAAGATCAATTTAGGCCAGCTCATGCGGATTACACTTATCAGCAGAAATACGGTTTGCGAGACTATCGAGGAGGCGGTCGGTCTTCTGCTCGTGAAACCACGATGCGGGTGGCGGCAGGAGCAATTGCAAAAAAATATCTCTTAGAAAGATATGGAATATTAATCCGCGGTTATCTTGCTCAAATGGGATCGATTGAAGCGCAGGAATTTGATTGGGAGGTTGTAGAAACGAATCCCTTCTTCTGCCCCGATGCTTCAAAAATTGAAGATATGGAGCACTTGATTACTGATCTTCAAAAACGAGGTGACTCGATAGGTGCTCGAATCAATGTGGTTGTCACTGGAATGATTCCAGGGTTGGGTGAGCCTGTGTTTAATAGATTAGATGCGGATATAGCAAGTGCTCTAATGGGCATCAATGCGGTAAAAGGAGTGGAAGTTGGATCCGGATTTTCATCAATTAATCAATGTGGCAGTGAGCACCGTGACCTTATATCGCCAGAAGGATTTTTGACGAATAATTCTGGTGGGATTCTAGGCGGGATATCTAGTGGGCAAGATATACTAGTGAGTATTGCTCTTAAGCCGACATCTAGTATACGAATTGAAGGTGAGAGCATTGATACTAGTGGTGAATCAGTTTCAGTATCCACTACTGGTAGACATGACCCGTGTGTGGGAGTTCGAGCGACTCCTATAGCAGAAGCAATGTTGGCGATAGTGTTGATGGATCATGTTTTGCGACACCGAGGACAAAATGCAGATGTGACGAGTTCCACACCAACGATTCCGGCTAAGTCATCTAAATGAACTTTAAATTCCCTCGTAGGACATTTTTTACTTCAGTTGTGATTAGTATAGTAATTCTCGGAATTTTTCTCTGGATAGTGACGTCTGAGCTGGAAGTGTCGGTTCAAGAGATTATATCCAGTGGGTTGTCAGCCCTAATATTGGTTAGCAGTGTGATAGTTTCTGCAGCGATTGTAGTTGGATTTTTTTTCTTAATGCGATATATGCATCAACAGATTTTAAAGAAATCTGTAAAGTGAAGGTATATATATTATTAGATTGACTGAAAATAGGAAGGAAGTATTCATGTGCCGACTTGGATTATTGTTGATTATTATGCTCTCAAATACATGTTTTGCGGAGCTAGATTGGGCTGTAGCTTTGGAAGGAGATCATCGATCCGAAGCAAATAAAAAACGAGACGTTTATCGTCATCCTAGAGAGACGTTGGAATTTTTTGGTTTGGAAGAAGGACAAACCGTTGTCGAGTTGTCACCCGGAGGTGGATGGTACAGCGAGATTTTGGCTCCACTTACAAGAAAAGGAACGTTCTACGCAGCTCATTTCAATGCGAATGCCCCGAGTGGTTATGCGAAAAAATCACTAGGTCGATATCTTCAAAAGCTTGGTGGCAATATGGATATCTACGGAGGGGTGATTGTTAGTGAGCTCCCGTCCGCAGATGATTCTGAAATTGCGCCAGCTGGTTCTGTCGATATGATTGTGGCCTTTCGTAATATCCATAGCTGGCTCAGAGGAGATAATTTGCAGAGAGTCTTAAAAGCTAGTTATTCTGCATTAAAACCCGGCGGAACGCTTGGAATAGTTCAGCATAGATCCAGAAAAGAAATTTCCTTCGATGACATGAAGTCGTCAGGTTATGTAACTGAGCAATTCTTAATATCCATGGTTGAAGAGGCTGGATTTAAACTTGAGGCGCGATCAGAAATAAATGGTAATACGCGAGATCCGGCTAATCATCCGAAAGGGGTGTGGAACTTGCCACCAAGTTTTGCCGATGGTGAGAAAGAAAAACAGCGTTATATCGATATTGGTGAGAGTGATCGCATGACCCTTCGTTTTAAAAAATAGCAACACTTTTGTGAGTATCATTAATGTACCAATATCTGATATTAGTGCCGAGGCGTTGACTGGTTTGCTTGAAGAATACGTGAGCAGAGATGGCACAGATTATGGCGAAGTTGAGGTCCCTATTGATGAGAAAACCAAGGTTTTGCGTAAACAGCTCGAGATCGGGGAGTTATCGATTCTTTTTGATCCAGAAACTCAAGAACTGGATATTGTGATGCGTGAGCAGATGGAAAACTTTGGCGCAGGTTAGTGAAGCCTGATCATGTCGACAAAGTTCTAGACGCTAAAGGGCTGTATTGTCCAGAACCGATTATGCTTCTGCACGAGATTATCCGAGAGGCCTCTCCTGGCGATATCGTACTAGTTAAGGCAACAGATCCAAGTACTGAAAGAGATATTCCAAAATTTTGTAGATTTCTAGGGCATGAGCTTGTCTCATTAGAACGCCACGAGCATGAGTTCAACTTTTGGCTGAAGAAAGGAGCATCAGACACCGGATGAGGCAAGCTACCGATGCTTATATACATAGCTCAAATGATTTGATTGAAGATGCTTTTTCTAACTGCTTTCTGGAAGAGTTTAAAACTATCTTAGAAGGTGGTGCAAAGGAGCCACTATATGTGCCCGCAGACGCTGGAAAAGGACTAAATACACTCCATTATAGAGAAGATTATTTATCGAGTGCACTTCATGAGGTGGCGCATTGGTGCTTGGCTGGAGATGCTCGACGAAAAAGGATTGATTTTGGATATTGGTATTTTCCAGAAGGCAGAAGTGTGATGCAGCAAGCAAAATTTCAATCAGTAGAGGCAAGGCCTCAGGCGTTAGAGTGGCTGTTCTCACTAGCTTGTAATTGTGACTTCCAGTTAAGTTTGGACAACCATGGTGATCTAGGCATTTGCGATACTGAAAAGTTTGCATTGTCTGTAGCTCATGAGGCTAGAACTTTTGTTCTTAAGGGGCTTCCTAATAGGGCTAAGTCGTTTTTTATGGAGTTGACAAGATCTTTCGATACTGGCTTGATTCCAAGTGAAATCCATATCGAAGCTAGTCTGCTTTTATGACGGCAGGAACAGCATGGCTGTTAGATGCGCCGATTTATGTGTTCAGAGCATGGTTTGGCATGCCTGATAATTGGCGAGATGCAGATGGAAGATCTTTGAATGCAGCAATAGGCTTTAGTAACACTATTCTTACTCTGCTAGAGAAGATTGCTCCAGAGGAGCCATTTCTAGCCGCTTTTGATGAAAGTCTAGGTACTAACTTTCGAAATGAGATTTATAGTGATTATAAGATTAGTCGAGCTCCGCCAGATCCAGAGCTAATTTTTCAGTTTGAAGCCTGTAAGAAAATTCTATCTGAGCTTGGCATTTCAAGCTTTTCTGGTTGCAGATATGAGGCGGATGACTATATTGCGACGCTTTCCGAATCTTACAGACGCGCTGACTACAAAGTTAAGGTAATTACACGTGATAAGGATCTGTCACAGTTAATATCAGGAAATGACTGCGTATGTTTTGACCCTGTTTCTGGAAAAGAAACGAATGAAGCTACTTTTAAAAAAGAAGCCTTGATTGCGCCTTTTCAAGTGCCTGATTTTATTGGGCTGGTTGGAGATTCGGTGGATGACATACCTGGAGTACCTGGAATTGGAAAAAAGACAGCAGCCACTTTGCTTTGTAAGCATGGATCTCTCGAAGGGATAGAAGAATACCTGAATACGGGTGGGAGATTTGAAATTCGAGGAGGTGATCGTGTAATGAAGCTACTTGACGAGAACTGGGATAAGGCACTGATGTCAAGGAAGCTAGCACGCCTTAATAAAACCATACCAAATCTAAATATTGAGAGAAAAACCGTTCGTTCTGGAGCCAATTACAAAAGACTAGAACATTTGTTGAGTGGTTGGAATGCTCCTGAGTCGATTTTGCGTCGATGCAATAGACTGGCAATGAAATTTGCCTAAGCATCTATTATGAAGATCGTGTGCGACAAAAATATCACTTTAGCGTCTAATCTTTTCTCCAATTTGGGAGATATTTGCTTTGTTGATGGACGTTCTCTTTCTAGAGAGCAACTATCTGATGCCGATATCTTGCTAGTAAGATCGGTGACATCTGTTAATGAAGATCTTCTTAAAGGAACATCTGTTAGGTTTGTTGGCAGTGCTACTAGTGGCATTGATCACGTTGATCTAGATTGGCTCCATAAAAACGGAATAAAATTTTCCAGTGCTCCAGGTTGCAATGCTAACTCGGTAGTAGAATATGTGTTGTGTGCTATCGCAGAGATCGACGATTATTGGGAACGGCTGGAAGGTGGTGGTCAGGTCGGTATATTAGGGTTCGGGCATGTCGGCAAGTGTTTAGCCAAACGCCTTAAGGCATTAAACATTACTTATATTGTCTATGACCCTTGGCTGTCCCTCGAGGGAGATTCCTTTACGGATGACTTAAATGAAGTTTTTAATTCAGATGTAGTTACATTACATGCTGCACTCTGTTATGAAGAACCGTGGCCGAGCCGGCACATTATCAATTCCGCGACCTTACAAGAAATATCTAAAGATTCTTTACTAATTAATGCTGCTAGAGGAGAACTGATTGATACCTCAGCGCTGTTGGATCTCTTTAGGCGCGGCTTTGGTCCGAACGTGGTTTGCGATGTGTGGGAGGATGAGCCTTCTATTTCAAAAGATTTGCTTAATCGTGTTCGAATCGGAACTCCTCACATTGCTGGATATAGTTTTGATGGTAAGCTTTTGGGCACTATGATGCTGTCTAAGGTGCTTTATTCTTTTCTGGGCATAAAGCACGACGCTGAGTCAATTTGTCTAGATCCGCCTAATGCGGTGAAGATTTTGTCTGGTGCTAGTAGTGCAGACACTGCAAGAAATATTCTAAGAGGATTCTATCGGATAAATAAGGATGATGATAATTTAAGACACAGTCTAACGGGTCACGAAGAGCAGGATTCGTTCTCTTTTGATAGCTTGAGATCAAACTACTATGAACGTAGAGAAGCTTATGGTAGCTCGATTCTTGATACAGGATTGGAACTCCATCAACTGACAATGGCGAGAGGATTGGGTTGCAAGGTGCTGTCTGATCACTGATTAGAATAATTTAAGGAAGCTTGTTATGAAAGATACTGATGATGGTGTTTGGCGCGAAAAGTTAACCTCTGAAGAATACTATGTGTGTAGAGAAAAAGGCACGGAAAGGGCGTTTTCAGGAGAGTATTGGGACTGTAAGGTTGCGGGAAGCTATCTTTGTAAATGTTGCGAAAAAACTCTCTTCTTATCTGAGCACAAGTATGATTCAGGTTGTGGTTGGCCAAGTTTTTATCAGGGGATTGACTCGGACGTGCTTGAGGAAACTAGCGATACTAGTCTAGGTATGGTTCGTACGGAAATAACTTGCAAGAACTGCGGATCTCACCTAGGCCATGTATTTGAAGATGGCCCAGAACCTACTGGGTTGCGATACTGTATTAACAGTCTTTCAATTACCTTAAAAACTAAACAGTCATGACAGTGAGTTTTCTATGAAACGTTATGCTTATCTGATAGTGTCTTCATTACAGGCTAATTCATATCTATTGTCAGCCGCCTATAAAAAGATCTTTGTCTAGAAGTTTTGGATGCCAGTGAACATCAGAATTTGAATCGTCAGATTTTATCTCTTGATAAAATAACCGATCGCTCCTGTGGTGGTAAGGCCTTCGGGCTGTCGCAACTTATTGAGATGGGCTTATCGGTCCCAGCTGGGTTCGTTATTCGAAATGCAAAAGCCCAAACTTATCTTGCAGATCTAAACGATTTTTATTTGGCATTAGAATCCGAGCAGGTGGCTGTTAGATCATCAGCAATCGATGAGGATGGTGATGACGCATCTTTTGCCGGTCAATATGACACGATACTCAATGTGACAAACGAGTTTGAGCTGCGTGATGCAATTGAAGGTTGCGTAAAGTCAGCTGAAAGCAATCTTGTTAGATCCTATCAGCAGGAACGGGGGAGACCTGCTAAGACAAGTATGAACGTTATTGTTCAATGTATGGTTAAAGCTCACGTCTCTGGTGTTGTTTTCACTTCTGATCCTATTACCGCTCGGCGAGATCGATTGCTTATTGATGCGGTATCTGGGTTAGGGGAGTCCTTAGTTAGTGGAGAGGCTACCCCAGATCATTACGAAATCAACTTGGCGAACGATATAGTCGTACGGCATTTGGTGGATGATACCTCTTTACTTAATGATAAAGAGATACTGTTGATTTCTGAACAAGCAAAAAAGGCGGCTGCTATTGCGGGTTATCCGCTTGATCTGGAGTGGGCAATTAGTGAGGACGGAGTGCTGTACTGGCTTCAAAGCCGACCTATAACAACGCTTCCTTCTGATCTCAATGAGTTTGATACTGTTTTACCGAATCCTGATGATTTGCTGACCACTAGCAATGTGAGTGAAATGATGCCAGGTGCTGTTTGTCCACTTACGATCTCATTCACAGGAGGGGGTATCGACTATGGGTTGCAACATATGCAGGTGAAGGTGGGTGTAAGAAAGATAATTGATGATAATTGGCAAGTTACTGCGGCAGCTTTTGGTCACCTGTTCTTAAATCTAACAGGAAATTTGCTTATATCGGCTGGGGTCCTTGGTGCAAGTGCGGATCAGGCAGCACAAACTTTATGTGGACGCATAGTGCCTGAGCTTAAGGAGCTGCCTGCTAAGCCGTGGTGGGTTAGGTTACGAAATACTTTTAAGCTTTTAAAGTATTGTATTAATGCACCCAGTGTTGTTGTGCAATTCACAGCTGAATTGGAACAATTTGTTATTGTGGAGAAAAAAAATAGTGCTCAAATGTGGGATGAGCTGGCTAGTAAACTATGGTTTTTTAATCATTGTATGGCGGTTCACATACAGTCCTCAGCACTCTCCGGATTCCTCTGTGCCATTGTAGAGAATATGGTTTCCAGCAAAGCTAACGACAGTACTGTGGAAGAACAAGCCGAGGCAATCAGACTGCTATCTGGTGCAAAAGGTATAGAAAGTGTATTGATGGTTGAGCAGCTAGATAAGCTAATCGATAAAATCGCGTCACGATCAGATGCAGTGGTAGGATTTCAGAGAGCCGAAATAAATGACGCCTTAGCTTGGCTGTACTCTACTAAAACGTTATCAGAAGAATTCAAAAGATTTCTTGATTTACATGGCCATCGTGGAGTTAGAGAGCTTTGCATGCGAGATCTCAGCTGGAGAGATAATCTCGATCCATTAATTCAAAGTATGCAGGCAGCTGTTCAAGCGCGACTGGTTCCGAATAAAAACAATAAAAAAAATGAAGATGCTGCCAATTTGTCTCAAGTTTCACGAGGGCTCCGATGGATTTTACCTAAAGCCCATAACGCAATTCGACGCAGAGAGCTAACGAAGTCTCAACTAGTTGAGCTTGCATATCGTTTTAAAGTCGCTTTTAGTCAGCTTGGTAGACTAATGGTATCAGATGGATTGTTGCCAGATGATGATCTAGTCAAATTTTTTAGCGTCGATGAGTTATCGAGTTTTATTAAAAATCCTTGTAATGAAGCTATTGATCATGC
>CAJXCR010000083.1 GCA_913051825.1 uncultured Halieaceae bacterium | reverse complement strand
CAATTTGGAACAGAAGCATATGCCGCCTATGGAATAGGAATTAGCATTGTCTCCTTTCCTATAGTTATAGGTTTTGGTTTCGGTATCGCTGCTGCAACCTTAGTTGGACAGCAACTGGGCGCAGGCAAAAACTCCCTTGCAATGAAAGCTGGCTGGCGTTCGATGAGGTTGGCTCTAGGAGCTATGACTTTTGGTTCTATACTAATCGTATGGCAAGCACATAATATGGCGAGTTTCATGGCGGAAGACCAAGAGGTAATCCACCTCACAAAAGTATTCTTTTATATTATTGCGTTTGCAATGCCCTTCATGGCGTGCGAAGTGTCTTTGGCTGGAGCCCTAAGAGGAGCTGGAGATATACGCTATCCAATGATAACTACTTTATGCGGCCTGCTAATCGCCCGACTAATTCCCGCTTGGATATTTACTAATATGGGTCTTTCTGTATATTGGATACTTCTGGTTATGCTAACAGATTACATGCTAAAAGCGGCAATGGTCATCTATCGCTTTCGCTCCAAAATCTGGATGGAAAAAGTAATAATAGATAGGGAGAATCTCGAATATAGAGATGAGCAAACCAGATAACTGAAGATATAACCCCTCTAAAAGATAGAGAATCTGTTTTACTAAGGAATATCCTTGCAAAAAGATGTAGATAAACTACTGAGCTATCTCGAGGTGAAACAACTCGATGAATTCAATTTTGAGGGAAGGAGTCCTGATTTCCCCAAGCGGATTTTCGGAGGACAGGTACTTGCCCAAGCTCTGAATTCAGCTGCGCGATGCGTTGATCCAAAAAACCTTGTACACTCCATGCACGCCTATTTTCTTCGTCCTGGTGACCCGCAAAAAATCATTACTTTTGAAGTAGACCCTATCCGCGATGGACGAAGTTTTATTACTCGAAGCGTAGTCGCAAAACAAAGCGGGCGAACCATCTTCAACACTTCTATATCATTTCAAAAAAAGGAAAATGGGCTCGAGCATCAAATACCAATAAAAATTACTTCCCCTCCCGAAAATCTCGAGACTGACTTTGAGTTCTGGAAAAGGTTTGCTAAAGATCATCCTGATAAAGCACCACCACCTCAGGCACACGCCATCGAGAGACGTGTGGTGGACAGGAGAGATTATATAAACCCAGAACCTCGCCATCCTAACCAAAAGATGTGGTTTAAGGTGCTGGGGGAATTAGGTAGCGACCCTCTTCGCCATGCGACGCTATTAGCTTATATATCCGACTATTCACTTCTAAGTGCTGCCCTTCTCCCCCACCCATACACAAGCTTCAATCCGGAATTGCAACTCGCAAGTCTCGATCATTCAATATGGTTTCATCGATCTTTCCGTGCTGATGATTATTTACTTTACGACATTGATAGTCCCAGCTCTTGCGGCTCTAGAGGATTCAGTCGAGGTTCGTTTTATACCAGAGATGGTATCTTGGTAGCTTCTACTGCTCAGGAATCCCTCATGCGTCTCAGAAACTGAATATTCATACCAACCCCGGCACCTTTCTAGTTCACTACCGAATGCATTTGATCGCCTAAAGAAACTAACTCTAAAGAAATTCCATTTGATCTAATATGAGTTATAGAACAATTTTCGGGCCAGAAATAAAGAGTACGATCCACCTTCATAATTTCACCGACGATAGCATTAATAAGTAAAAAATGAGTGAATAGCACTGAAGGGCTTGATAATGATTTTACAAAACGAATTGCCGTTGATCGCCAAGCCAGAACGTCATCATTCTGATCTTGCCATTTTTGTTTCATAAATTCCTGTAACCATTTTTTTCTATGTATAAGATCTACCGGGGATGGAACCTCAGATATAGACTCAGTAACATCTGCTTTTTTATTAAGTTTCAGAGCTAGCGGTCTAGCGGTCTCAAGAGCACGAGCAAGAGGACTAGATAACAGCCTCACTGATCCATCTAAATAGGGAGACAAACGGGGTTCCAAATTTTGTGCCTCTTCAAGACCTCGCGAACTCAAGCCCGGATCTGGATGTTCTTCCCAAGTTGCCGATGCAGTCCCATGACGAACTAAAAAAATATCCATCGCCTAACGATAGGTAACCAATTTTTCCTGGTTTAAGCGGCCCAGGACTTGGAGAAAGGATCGATCATTAAAATAGGAAAGCGAAATTCGCTCTTGATTATAAAATAATTGAGTCACCGCGCAATTAAAAATTGGCTCATAGAACGGATATGTTTGCTTGCCTGATAGGCCTAGCACTTGTGCCACAATCGTAGCGATTGTGCCGCCAGATGTAAAAACCGCTATCGTCTTACCAGAGCCTTGATTTTTTACAACATCGGACAGCGCATCTCGCACTCCCGTAGAATAGTCATGCCAACTCTGGATTTCAGGATGCTTGCACTCATCAGAGACCCAAAAGTTAAATACCGCATCAATGGCCTTTTGATAATCCTTACTAGAAACTAATCCTCTATCAACTAAACTAGCAATGTCAGGTCTTGCTTTGACTATTTCTGGTAATAGATACTCTAACTGCTCATCATTACGTATCTCATTAAATCGGGAGTCAATGTTTGTAGAGAAAGCAGCAGGCTGACTTGCTAAAACTAATTGGGACGTATCTATTTGCCTCTTAAGGTCACCGCTATAAGCCGCATCAAAAAAAATACCAGATTCTTTAAAATATTCTCCTGTAACCTCCGCCTGACGAATTCCTAGTTGTGACAATTGATCATAATCATCAGAGCCAAAGGATGCTTGGCCGTGCCGAATGAGATAAATGGCAGCCATCAAATAGCCTCTTTTAGCAAACCATCGTCTCGTTCAAAGCGATACTTGCGTCGATAGGGGAAAAAATCGCCAATAAATCCGGCCTTAATTTGGTCTTGAAGTTCTTTCCAAAACTTCATTTCAAAGATTTCACTGTGCATAGAATCAAATACTTTCCTCGCCCTCTGATTTCCGGAGAAAAACATACGGAACTCTTCTGGAAAAATATCGTTTTCGCCTACAGAATACCAGGGGGTATCTGAAAACTCATCTGCTTCATTTCTAGGTTCTGGGATCTTTCGAAAGTTGCAATCCTCCAAAGGCACGATCTCGTCATAATCGTAAAATACGACACGTCCATGACGAGTCACACCGAAATTCTTTAGCAACATATCACCTGGAAAAATATTTGCTGCAGCGAGTTGCTTTATCGCATTACCATATTCATCCATGACTGCATAAAGCTGCTCATCAGTAGCATTACGTAAATATAGATTTAAAGGAGTCATTCTTCTCTCCACATATACATGGCCAATAATCAGAGCTTTTCCTCGTTCTTCAATCAACGAAGGCGCAACATTATGCAGCTCCTCCATGAGCTCATCTGAAAATCGATGACGAGCAAATGCTAGATTAGTGAATTCTTGCGTATCTGCCATCCTGCCAACACGATCCCACCGTTTCACCAATTTATATTTTTCTTTCACTTGAGCTCTAGTCATATCTTTTGGAGGTGTGAAGCGATCTTTAATGATTTTAAAAACAAAATCATAAGAAGGGAGTGTGAAAACCGACATCACCATACCCTTGGTTCCAGGAGCTAGAATAAATTTGTCCTCCGTGCTTTGAATATGTCGATATGCACATCTATGATAGTAGGTCTTACCATGTTTATTATGCCCAATTGCACTATATATCTCGGATATAGGCTTTGCTGGCATAAGTTGCTGAAGAAACAATACATATTGCGACGGCACAGATGTATCCACCATAAAGTAAGCTCTGGTAAAACTAAATATGACACTCACTTTATCTGACCCCAGCAAAATAGTGTCAGCAAATATTCCGTTACTATTGTTATGAAGTAACGGAATAACAAATGGCATCGAATCTGAACTCGACACAATGCGACCTACTATGTAGGCTGCTTTATTCCTAAAAAAATGGTGCTCTAACACCTGAAAATTAACGTCTGGGGAGTTGCTTCCAAAACCACTGTCAAAAGAGAATTTCCTTATTGCACAGCAAATATTTTTTATGTCTTTAGCGAGATCTTCAAAAGGAAGTCCTAATTGATAATCAGATAATAAAGAATTGATTAGATCTTCTAAATCATCTTTAAGATTATATTTTCTATAGGCCCGTCTAATGTCAGCTGGAGGCAAGTCTCCCTGGGAAGAGAAAACAAAAGCGTACTCATCACGAATTCGTCGATGCTTAAACGTGGCGCAATAAATAGAATTAAAAAATGTTTCCGCAATTTCAAAATTCGCGTAGTCAATAATCAGTTCGGCATAAACGGAGCGAACACTTCTCCAAAACTCTAAATCACGGATTCGCTCGCCAGCTATAACATCTACTTTCTTCTGTACTTGAAGAGTACTTTCTTTATATAAATCTATACGATTTGAAGAAGCGTTCTGAACTGCTTGCCAATCCGCATTATCGAATCGAGCTTTTGCTTGTGAAGTTATATTTTGAAAACTGGTAAAATAAGAGTCAAATCCATCCAGTATAGTCCGTGCAAATCGCTCCTGACGTTCCATACTCTAGGGCCTAATAACCGCTAAGATGGAATAAAACGGCGTCGAAGTTTTCGCATACCACCAATCCATCTATCATAGTTTTCAGTCTTCTTAGTGCGATAGTCAGCCACCTGAGGATGAGGAAGAATCAAAAAACGATCTTCGCCCAAAGCCTCTACGACGACGACTGCCACTTGGTCAGCAGTTAAGATCCCATCCACTCCTGCAGTTCCAGCCGAGTCTAAACCCTCCAACATACGTGTTGCTACGGCTTGTGGACACAAGCAAGACACTCCGATTCCATCATCTCCATGAGTAATGGCTAAAGCTTCCGCAAACCCGACGGCCGCATGTTTAGTAGTAGAGTATGCTGCATCGCCAACCTGGTTTAAAATCCCCGCTGCTGAAGCTGTATTCAAGAAATAACCCTTCCCTCGCGAAATCATCCCTGGAAGACATGCTCGGGCCGCCCAAACATGAGACATAACATGGATCTCCCACATAGCCTGCCAAGTTGCATTACTAGCTCCAGTTGCCCAGCCTTGTTCGCCATCACCTCCCAATATTCCTGCATTACTGCAGAACAAATCAATGGCTTCGTGCTTGCTCTCTATATCTAGGACGGCATCCGCAATCGCTCGCTCCTCTCTAACGTTTACTTGATAAGCATCTCCTCCTACTAAAGAAGCTACATTATTAGCCCGCTCTTCATCCTGATCTACCACTATTATTTTCTTAGCACCTTCTTTGTGAAATCGCTTACAAAGCGCCTCTCCAATTCCACTCCCACCTCCGGTCACGACCACAATTCGATCTTTGACATGCATCAAAGCATCTCCTTCGCAAATAGTTCAAGGACAGCTATATCATGAACTCCTAGGAGCATAGTGCCTACCTCTCCTCTTTCCCCTGCTTCCTTCCAGGGTTGGAGTCGATCGATAATCCGTTCCTTCGAGCCAACTAGAGAAACAGCATCGAGCAGTTCATTTGGCACTTCAGCAGCCGCTTCATTTTTCTTACCAGCCAAATACAAGTCTTGAATTTTTCGCGCGGCATCCCCAAACCCCATGCTGGTAGCGTAGTTAAAATAAAAATTCTTATCCCTTGCTCCCATACCACCGACATACAAGGCGATCCAAGGCCTAAGCGAATCAAATGCAGCATCTAAATCATCATTCATTGCGACCGATACGAAAGGAGCAATATTAAAATTAGACAAATCCTTTCCATTGCCAGCATTTGCAAAGCCCTCATTAAGATGGTCACCAATAAGATCGTATCTTGTCGGATCCATCCAAACTGGAAATACTCCATCTGCTACTTCACCAGCGCATCTCAAACCTGCTGGTGTGATAGAGGCAGTGTAAATTGGAATACTCTGTGTAGAGGCGAGAATTGACTTTAGCGGCTTACCAAGGCCAGTGGCGCCTTCTCCCTTGTATGGCATTTGATACATTTTCCCATCAAATTCCACTGGACCTTCTCGATCAAATATCTGACGCATTATCTTGATATATTCCTTTGTACGAGTAACAGGTTTTCCATAAGGAACTCCATGCCACCCTTCCACAACCTGTGGGCCAGAAGCCCCTAGACCAACAATAAACCGCCCACCGGAGAGCTGATCCAGGGACATTGCAGTCATTGCACACATCGCAGGAGTTCTTGCCGGCATCTGCATTATCGCTGTACCAACTCGAATTTTTTCTGTGTTAGCAAGAACCCAAGTTGCAGTCGTAACCGAATCATTTCCATATGCCTCTGCGGTCCAGACAGAGTCGTACCCCATCGATTCTGCTTGCTTAATTAGTTCTACGGGAATATGAATGTGCTTACCAGAGTACCCCAAAAGAAATCCCAGCTTCACATTAATCTCCTCATTAATTGTCTGAAATAAATTGTTTTCGCTACGCTAAGGAATGATGGTCATAGCGCAAATTATTAAATTTCCCTTGATGATGATCTTCTCCTCCAAAAGTTGTGTTAATCATCATCAATCTCTTAGAGTAATGTCCTATATCAAGTTCGTCGGTGATACCCATTCCACCATGTATCTGAATTGCTTCACCAAAAATCTGCTTACCCATCTTGCCTACTAAAGCTTTTAGTGCGTGGACTATACATTCTATGTCATCAGAATCCTCAGCAAGACCGCATACTGCTCTATAAAGTAGCGATTTAACTTGTTCATACGCCATAAAAGTATCGACCATACGATGCTGCAAAACCTGAAACGAGCCTATTGAAGACCCGAATTGCTTCCTAGTCTTAGAATATTCTAGCGTTTTGCGATTTAATTCCCCCATAATCCCGAGGGCTTCGGCAGAAATTGCTACTGTTGCTTCTCTTACAACTCGTTCGATTAATTCTGAACCCTCTCCGAGAGAACCAATTAGAGAATTAGTGCCCAAAGAGACATTATTAAATCTGAAATTCGAGACCATTTGACCATCCATCATTTGATAAGACACGCGATCCACTCCATCAGCATCGGCAGAGACCAAAAACAATGAGATGCCTTCTCTGTCAAATTGATCTCCACTAGTGCGAGCAGACACGATAAGTTTCGACGCATTTAGTCCATTCAAAACAACTACTTTCTCGCCATCTAGAATAAAACCTTCAGAACAAGATTCGACTTTTGTCATCACATCAGTAAGTTCATATCGACTTTGTCTTTCCAGATAAGCGAAAGCACCAAGCAAATCTCCTTCTATAATCTTGGGTAATAAATTAGAACACTGGTCTTCATTACCTGCGCTATTTATCAAACCACCAAATAGCAGCACAGTGGGCAAATAGGGTTCTAGAACCAAGCCTTTTCCAAACTCCTCCATAATAACTGATACGTCGACGGGTCCTCCTCCGAATCCCCCAGAGTTCTCAGAGAAGGGGATTGAAAGCCAACCCAATTGAGCAAAAGTTTTCCATACTTCCTTGTCTATACCTGATGAAGATTTAGAAATTCTTCTTCGCTCGTCAAACTTATAGTCCTCTTGAATGAAACGAGTTATAGACTCTCGCAGCATTACTTGTTCTTCTGTAAAATCAAAGTTCATTTCAGATTTACCTCTTATTCCAAACCAAGTACTGCTTTTGCAATCACATTTTTCTGAATCTCGTTAGATCCACCATAGATAGTAGCTGCTCTTCCATAGAGATAAGCTCTTCGAGCAGAACTTCCAAACTCATGCCCGATAACTTCAGAAGAATGTTCTGTATCCAAAACACCTTGGTAATGTGCGGCGATCTCCATCATTATTTCCTGCACCGCTTGCTGCATCTCTGTTCCCTTAATCTTCAGCAGAGATGATTCGGCCCCCGGCGCCCCACCTGACGCCACTGAGGCAAGTACACGCAATTCAGTAAATTCAAGAGCTAAAAGTTCAATCTCAACATCTGAAAGTCGTTTTTGAAATAAAGGGTTTTCAAGCAGCGACTTGCCTCCATTAATTTCTCTTCTTGCTAATTCTTGAGCATTGAAGAGCGCCCTTTTGGTATCAGCAACCCCGGCAATACCTGTGCGTTCGTGAGCTAATAAAGATTTAGCATAGGTCCATCCTTTATTTTCCTCGCCAATTAGGTTTTCTTTCGGTACTCGAACGTCAACAAATTCTACTTCGTTTAAGCTATGGTGATTATCAATAGAGATAATTGGATTAACCTTAATCCCATCTGTTCTCATATCTATTAAAAGAAAACTAATGCCAGCTTGTTTTTTCCCCTCAGTACTTGTTCTTACCAAACAAAAAATCCAATCCGCATATTGAGCAAAGCTAGTCCAAATTTTAGCGCCATTGACTACGTAGTGATCACCATCATCTTCTGCTCTGGTCTTGAGCGAAGCAAGATCAGAGCCTGACCCTGGTTCAGAATAACCCTGACACCACCAATCTTCACTTTTCAAAATTCTTGGCAGAAAGTGTTCTTTTTGCTTTTCATTGCCAAATGTATAAATAACTGGACCAACCATGCCTAAACCAAATGGCATCACTTCTCTAATGCCCGCCGAAGCTCTCTCAGCTTCAAATATGAACTTTTGAGTGCTACTCCACCCAGTTCCGCCATATTTAACTGGCCAATTTGGTGCTATCCACCCCTGCTTATATAATCTCTTTTGCCATTCTATAACGGCGTCCTTATATGTACTAAAACTCTCAAATTGTTTCTGTAAACTTGCGTCATAAGCAGATGAGAAGAAATTCTTAACCTCATCACGAAACAGAAGATCAGCTTCCGAAAAAGATGTGTCCATACCAAAACTCCTTCATAAAACTTGTCTATCCAAAGGTCGCCTATAGAAACGTAGAACTCTCTATTCAATATAATAAACTAAATAACTTCCTTTGAAATTCCGCAGCTAGTGGGTCAGCTTTTCCGAGACTCGTAATTGTATCGAGCAGCATTTTCTTTGTAGCTCCATCATCATGATTAATATCTTTCTCAAGTACAGCCATGAGTAACTCCAACGCCTCTCGATACTGACCTACTCCCGTATACTGAACGGCCAGCTTAGCTTTAACCTCATTATTTTGGGGATCCTGTTCAAGATCCTGCTCTAGAGCCTCTAACTCAGGGGATCGACTTGCCTCTCTTTTAATCTTTATTTGCGCAAAAACCTGATCATAAGATGCATCCTGATCAATTTTCGGTACTGTTTCTAAAACATTCTCAGCGTCATCCAAACGCATACAGTCCACTAAAGCTTGGGCGTATTCGATACCTACTTTAATTGCTTGTTCAGAAGTTTCCCAAACTTGGCGATAGAGAGAAATCGCTTTTGTACTGTCACCACTTTCTGCGACACTACGCGCCTCCAGAAGCAGACTTTCCCAAGGGGGTGGTAGATGTTTTTCCAAAAGCTGTCTCACAACACTTTCAGACTGGGCACCTGCAAACCCATCAACTGGCTTCCCTTCTAGAATTAGCATTACTGTCGGAAGACTACGCACTCCAAACTGTTGCGCTATCATTTGCTGGTCATCAGCATTCACTCTGGCTAGTAGAAAAGCACCTTCATATTCTGCTGCAATTTTTTCCAAAATTGGCATGAGCGTTTTACATGGTTCACACCACTCGGCCCAAAAATCTACTACCACTAATCTATTATGCGATTCCTCTATAAGTAGCTGGGAGGCATTATTCTCGTCTATATCAACAACTACATCAGGTCTTACTTCATCCATTATTGAGGTGTCCCATCTGAATTCGCTATAACATCACGCATACTATATAGAGAAGGCGCGCGGCCAATTAACCACCGTGCTGCCCTAAGTGCACCAGCAGAAAATGCTTCTCTGTCGCTTGCCTTGTGAGTGATCTCTAAAATTTCTCCATCAACCGCAAACATTACCGTATGTTCACCTACTATATCTCCGGCGCGAATCACCGAAAAACCTATAGAATCTCTATCTCGAGGACCCACATCCCCAACACGACCATATTCACCCACATCAGATAGATCTCGGCCCAAGCCAGCTGCAATAGCTTCTCCCATGGCTAATGCTGTCCCTGAGGGCGCGTCAACTTTTCCTCTATGATGCGATTCTATTATCTCCACATCTGCATCCTTACCCAAAACTTCGGTAGCCCTTTCTATTAATTCGAAACAGAGATTTATCCCAGCACTATAATTTGCAGAACAGCAGATGGGGATAATTTTTGACGCTACATCGATTAGCTCTTCATCTGAACTGGCAAATCCCGTTGTGCCGATTACAATAG
>CAJXCR010000082.1 GCA_913051825.1 uncultured Halieaceae bacterium | reverse complement strand
ATATCTGGACTGATAAATGGGAAGAGATCGCTAGAGATAATGACGTACTCGCCGTCACGATTAACGCAATTATGTCAGATATTAGGAACTTAAGGAGGGGCAGAATCGCTAGTCACCTAAGAGATAATATCCCTTCACAAAAGAAAAATCAGGACCTATTTACTCGCAAGGCATCTGCAAGTATAAAAAGAATCAAAAACCAGACTGCTGAACTAAATAAGCAGCTAAGCAATTAGAATTCTATTCGCTTATTAATTAGATAAATCTTTATTTATGCGTTGCCTTTAGTGAACGTTTCAGATCCATCTTTGCGCTGATTAATTACTAGTCCTCCAAGTATGCAAATAGTGCCTAGAAGGGTGGTCATACTAAGCTTTTCGCTAAGAACAAAAACACCGAGCATTGCGGCGAATACTACTTGAACATAGCCATATGCTGCCACATTAGCCGCCTTTTCTAATGACATCCCCAAGGTTAAGCCCACCTGCCCGATATGCGTAAAAAAACCAATAGCGATCAAAAGAAGCCAATCAGAGCTCCTAGGCATAATAAAATCATTCCAACCAAAAATGAAACTAAGTGGAAGACAAACCAGCGGGAAGTAAAGAATAATGACTGATGGATGCTCTGAATAACTTAGGTGCCGCACCAACGTATAGGCTAACCCGCTCCCAGCTGCGCCTATTAGGCCCACTGCGAGACCAATTAATGATAATGACGCACCATTTGTTATTATTCCTGGACTCGAAAGAATGAGAGTGCCTAAGCAACCTAAGAAGACACAAAGTATAGTATTATTTTGAATACGCTCACCCAAGAAAAACCAGGCAAAAATTGCAGTAAAAATGGGGTGTAGATATTGTATCAAGGTGGCTTCAGCAAGCGGTAAAATCGTCAGGCTCTTATACACTGCGATCAAAGCTAGAAAGCCTATTATTCCTCGCAACCATAACAGCCCAGTATTTTGACCAAAGATAGAAAGCTTCAAGCGCTGTATATCTATATAGCAAAGGATCAAGGAAACCAAGGATCTAGCGAAAATCAATTCCATGATCGGAAAACCACGCGCTCCAGCGATCTTGACGCAAAGTCCCATTAGCGCAAAACCAAGTCCGCTAATAATCATGTAGACAGGAGCTGAGATATGACTACCTATGAGCAAATGCTAAGAGCTGAAACATAGGTACCTTCGAGTAACTGTCATCGCCTATAGTTCCAATTTGTTATTATATTTTCTTTTGATATCGACCGCCGGTCAAATAATTTGAGGCAAATGACATTATTGATCTAGGAAGACATTTAAGCAAAAAGATAATCAACTTATATCTTTTGCTAGGAATACTTATAGCCTTTCCCGCCAGTGTGTCATTAACCGCTTCTTCGGCAACATCTTGAGCGTTGAGCTTCATAAAAGAAGGTACTTTATCCATCTGCGCTTGCGTACCACTTGCAGAATGAAATTCGGTTACCGTATACCCCGGTAAAACTGCTGTGGAGCTTATTCCCACATGCCCATAATTTGAATTGAGAGAATCACTGAATCCATTAACAAACCTTTTAATAGGTCCATAGAGTGATTGAATAGAGGAAGGTGGTGCGTAAGAAGCGACGGAGGAAATAATCATGATTTTTCCTTCTCCCCTATCGAGCATCTGTGGAAGAAAAACCTTCGTCAGGCTAACAACTGAGACCCCTAACACGCGTAAAAATGCTTCCTCCTCTTCTACGGGAGTGTCATGAAACGCTGTCGAGATGCCATAGCCAGCATTGTTTACAATAAATCCAACTGATAATAGATGCTCATTACAAAACTCATAAATCTGACCCACTGAACCACTACTTGATAAATCACAAGTAATGTATCTAACGTCCACTTCAAAGGCTTCAGAAATCTGTCTAGCCGCAATTTCGAGACGTTCTTTTCGCCTAGCTATTAAAATTAAATTGAAGCCCTTCTTTGCTAAAACATTCGCTATTTCCCTTCCAATTCCAGACGATGCTCCAGTAACTAATGCGTATATCTCTTTCATAATTATCAATAGCCTCAAAAAATAAAAAAACAAGTGCTCGATTTGCCTATTTGATTTTTTTCAATTCTGAAAGATAAACATAAAATCAAAACAACTGTGGTTTTAGAATTGAAAAATTATCTTTTAGGCAATAGATATTTTTCATCGATAGGAATAAAGCGAGAGGCCTCCTTAATTAAAGCGTTCGCTGTCAATGATGAAACTCCATATACTTCGCACTCTATTGGAAATTTTGAACAAACATTGTTTAGCAACAGAGCAAAATCACCGTCTCCAGACACAAGTACAACAATATCGGAATTAGCCGCATGGTCTAAAACATCGATAGCTATGCCTACATCCCAATCCCCTTTTGACGATCCATCAGCTCTACTAATATATGGTTTTAATTTCACCTCAAACCCAATATTCCTAAGAATATTTTGGAAACCTTCTTGCTTTTCGTCACCCCTCGCAACAGCATACGCAATCGCTGACACTACCCGCCTCTCCTTGGTTACCTCTTCCCAAAAAAACTTATAGTTAAAATTACGGCTATATTTCTGCCTAACCGTGTAATAGACATTTTGAACATCAACAAAAATTGAAACTGATTTCATTATCAATCTAATCCTATCTACTATAAGAAATATACATTTATGAAAGTTAATTAATAAAGACGTATAAAACCAGCCTTTTCAGATTATAATTAAACATACTGGGTAACCAATGAATAGACGGAAAAAGCAAAATGAAAGTAGCAGTATTATCTGGAGATGGTATTGGGCCAGAGATAATGACCCAAGCACTTCGCGTTATTGATCTTTTGATCGAGCAAAGGAGAATTGACGTTGAAATTATTCATGCTCCATTTGGAGCCGGCTCCTATTTTGATCATGGACACCCCTTTCCTGATCAGACAAAGAAAATCTGTGATGAATCAGACATAATTCTAAAAGGCCCTGTAGGCTTAAATCATGAGGATTCAAAAAAGATACCCATTGAACTTCAGCCAGAGCGCGCCGCGATTCTAGCCTTGCGGCAAAGGTACGATACTTTTGCAAACTTTAGGCCTGTCTTTCTAAGCCCTAGAATGTCGCACTTTTCTCCATTAAAACCATCTGTTATTTCTAATGGAATCGACTTCATTATGATAAGGGAGCTTGTCGGAGGTCTTTACTTTGGAAAAAAAACAAGAGGGGAAGACTTAGCGGGACAACGTTTTGTAGAAGAATCATTAGAATACAACGAAAAACAAATTAGAAGAGTGTTAACGATCGCCTTTGAATTGGCAAATAAAAGAACAAGGCGACAACTTCACAACATACATAAAAGCAATGTGCTGCTTTCTAGCGTTCTCTGGAATGAGATCCTCGAGGAAGTGGCATCAGATTATCCAGATGTTTCAGTAAAAAATATGCTGGTTGATGCGGCAGCTACCGCTTTATGTCTCGATCCATCCCAATTTGATGTAATGGTAATGGAAAATATGTTCGGAGATATTTTGAGTGATCAGGCGGGAGGAATTATTGGCTCACTAGGACTAATGCCCTCTGCATGCGTAGGTGAAAAAAAATCGTATTTTGAACCTTCGCATGGCTCTGCGCCAGACATTGCGGGTAAAAATATCGCGAATCCTTACTCTATGATTGGTTCAATAGCTATGATGCTGGAAATGTCTATGAACTATCAAATTGAAGCTAACGAAGTCTGGGTAGCGCTGCATTCTATAATGGAAAAAGGCTATGTCACTGCTGACCTAGGAGCTGCGATTGATGACGCAACCATAATCTCAACCGAAGAATTTGGATCAAAAGTCATAGACATACTCAAAGAAGTAGACTGGAGCTTGCACCCATATAATTAGGATAATCCTTTACTAAACATCCATTAGATTTGAAGCCAATAGACATCAACTTTTACCTTAATATACTTTACTAATCTTAGAATTTTGGGCAGGATTGGAATGGTTACAGAACTCCAACATAATTTCTAAAAACAAAAACGGAGTATTGATCATGATAAAAATATCTTTCGCTCATTTATCTGCTTTTTTCTTTAGCATATTACTCTCTATACTACCTACATCCACATATGCGGAAAGTAACTACTGTGCGGCCAAGCAATTAGCTAAAGCAGGCTCTTATTTTGAGTGCCTAGCCCATCGTGCAGCTTTTTCTCTGGTCGCAGGTATTGATCCGGATATGTATGAGTGCGAAAGCATTTCTGCATTTATCTCTGGAACTGTAATAGCTGAAACTCTTTATGGCGATGGAACAGTTTGTAGCACTGAACCGCAAACTGAACTCACAAACTATTTAAAAGATGCATACGATGAATCCGGAAATTATATCTTAGGAGCTACTAATCTGCCGAATACACTTCCCTCGCCAGGATGCGTACCGAGTGAGACTAATCTTCTGGATTTCGAAGCCTGGCAGAGAGAGGCGGGATATTGGGTCGGCGAATACACCTTCCTCGGAGCAGATGGAGACCCTTACAAGTCGGCGAGCTGGCCATATCTCTATGATCACTATAAGGGATTTATATACCTAAACGTGGACGGAGATAGCATCGCACAGCGGAATATCTTTCTCTATCCAGCTCAGACTGAGGACGCGTGTGACTCCGAAATAAATGTTATCGGGGATGGTACGTGCGGCATAAACGGAAATGAAAAACTATTCTCAGCGGATCAATCTGCATCAGATTGCAAAGGAGGATTAGCTGGACCTTATACTACTTTCGGAATATCTGTTGACACACGAACAAAACTGATTGGTGAAGACACCGTAGTTTACCAAGTTGCAATACCGGCAGGGAATCCTTATGGTCTTCCTCCTATGCTTCTTCAAAATCAGTTAACAACACTCCCTGGAAACAATAGCCGAGTACGAACCGCTCAAGGATTTGCTCCTTTTAGCGGGCCTTCTTATGCCAGCTTTTACCGTGAGAAAAAAGTATCTAAGGAAGAGTTTTTTGAGATGCTAAACACTGCAAGAGAGCAGTACAATATATTACCGTCAGATGAATGTGCATGGGATAATAACGGAGCACCCTCAAATACATCATGCGAGGAGCATTTCGATCTATAGCGCTATCTCTTTGTTGGACACTATCTAGCAATTCATAGCGCTTGAGCCCCAAAAGGACCAATGCTGGGATTGGCCCCTTGGCACGGAAAGTCATCATGAAATGTCGCTAATCTAAAGAAACATCTGCAAGAGAGCAGATTAAGGCATCAAGAAACACGACCAAAATTAGATTTTAGTCAGGTCCAGATGCCTAGGATGAAAAGTTAGCTATCCCACTTTGCAAACATAAATATATAGACAGTCAGAGCCAGATTAATCGCAATCTGACCAAATCCTAAAACCATGAACCATGTCGGAGGTGACACCTCCTCACCAGGATTAATCCCTCTATTCACGATGAAATTGGAAGCAATTTCTGATCCATTCGCTGCCATTTGACTCAGCGTGCTCAGCTGCTCAAAGGCAATATTTTGAACAATGGTAGTAAACATAGCCAGCATCACTAGACCAATTAACGATGAGATCATCGCCCCAAAACGCACAGCACTAGGCAAGTTTCTAAACAGATAAGCTACGGCGACTACTACAAAAGAAAAAAGCACCCCTGACAAGAAAAAGTTCGAGAAAATAATTCGATTATTTTGCATAAAACTAAAGAGTTCTAGTTCGTTCATTTGAAATCCTTCTAGTAATTAAATAAATTATAAAGTTATCCTGATTTACAACCTAAAGTCATCAATGACAATTGATTAGAAAAAAAGAATACTCCAGTAAACATTAAACTACTTGATCTACGCAAGTGCAGAAAGAATTCACACGCACTTGTTTACTAATTACTAATCCTATCCTTTTCTAACTAGATATTTTCTAGTTACGGATCTGCGAGTTGCTCTAAGAACTCCAGGTATTGATCTCCAGTATGCTGATGAATCTCTGCAGAGAATCTTGACGACGGCGTCGTCTTCACCCTTCCAATGTAATCTGCAATGCCTATTGGGACACCCTTTGATCGCAGGATAGCGTATACGATCGACGCCCGAAAATAGAAATGGGGAGATGCGTATGTACAGAAGAAATCCTCAGTAGAGAAAGGCAATATCATCTGGTTATATTCAAAAACAACTTCCCCTTCCACTAGAGTATTAACATCATCGGGATTCAGCTTTGCGAGCCTTTCAAGTGACTGTTCTAGATAATTTTCCAACTCATCATAGTTAAATTTTAATGTCATGTCTGGACCGCCAATGATGCCTTCTCGTGCAGCATTCAAGGCGCCTTCTGAGAAATGTACTAATGCAATAATATGAAAATGCAATGGCAGCATGTCATCAGAGAGACTCGCATTTACGAAGTCTTCCCTATCTATACCTCTTTCTGAACAAAACCTACGACCCTTCTCAAAGCACCGCAGTATTGATGGGATGATCTGTAGATAAGTACCGACAGTAGATTGGTAAAGTGTCATTTTAGTACCTTTCAGAGTTAGATTATTTGCTGGCGCAGTAAACACCAAAATTACCGATGCAGGCAAGTCTCTAATAAAATCCTAGCTGACGAATAGATCCAGCAGTTATACACTGCTATCGGGTGCTACAATTCTACAAGCTTAGAAACTAGGGTATTAATTCGTGAAAGAAGGGTGTTGTTACTGTGGCAATGTTCAAATTAAGTTTTGTGAGTCTAACGTTATTCTTGCACTTCACTGCCATTGCCTAGATTGCCAGAAATATTTTGGCACGAAAGCAAGCGTATTGACGATGCCGAGTAAAACTCTAGAAATCTATGGAAAAACCTGTAGTGCAGAAATAATTGGAGGAAGTGGCAAAAAAATCATTAGACATTTTTGTGGCGAATGCGGGACTGTTATTTTTAATGTGCCTGAGTTCAGACCTGGATATACAAATCTAATGGTCTCCACATTAGATGATGTCTCTTGGGTAAAATTTGATTTTAGTATCTGGACAAAATCTGCCCCGACTTGGGCGAAGCCCTCTACCGATATAGTTTTCCCTGGAGCTATTCCATCAGAAGTACTTAAAACAATCCCTTTTTAACCCACAAGATGCCTATATATAAATATCGCATACTTTTATCTCTTCACAACTGAATCGATACTCCAAATTCCAGCTCCTTTGGTCGCCACAAAAAGAAAAATAAAACAGTACAAGGCTGAAATTTCACCGTGATTTACGATGGGGAAAAATCCATTCATTCCATGTGCCCACCAATAAGCAAAAGCCATAGTTCCACTGCACAGAAAAGCTACCGGACGAGTAAAAAATCCAATCATCACGAGCACCCCTCCGATTAATTCAATAAAAGCAGCTGAATAAATTAGAGGGCTCAGGGGATATGGAAAATCTAGAGGAAAGTTGAATAGCTTTTGTGAGCCATGCCAAATGAAAAGGAATCCCGCCACGATCCTCAAAAGAGCATATGCCTGATCTTGAAAGCCCTCTAAAAACTGATCAAATCTATTCATAATTGATACTCCCAAACTTTGTACTTTCATAAATATAATGCCATATTTTAGTTTGGCTAATTTATGTAGTCCACAATTAAAACCTCTTTTAAACGAGGCTTGTCACCTCATGATTTTCTAGGCTACGTCTATTGAGAACCCTAATGCTATTTCGTTATGCTTGACTACCCATCTTTAGTATCTTTAAAAAAAAGGGATTGATATGGATGACTTAATTCATCGGCTTGAGCAATTTCTAGATCAGGATGATATCGTAACTGATCAGATGGAGAGAGAGTATTACTCCATGGATGCCTTTAGTTCAGGTGAAACTTGTTGCTTGGCACTTAAACCAAAAACAAGGCAGCAGGTAGAGCAGGCAGTAAAGATCATTTCTAGTTTAGGCTATCAGATCATTCCCCGTGGAGGCGGAATGTCTTACACAGGTGGCTATACACCCTCTTTTGAAAAGACCGTCATCATCGACGTGCAAGGACTCAATAAGATAGTTGAAATCAATAAAGAAGACATGTTTATTACTGTTGAGGCTGGATGTACATGGAAGGATATTTACGAATCCCTTCAACCTCTGGGCTTAAGATTACCATTTTTTGGAACTAACTCTGGCGCTAAGGCAACAGTGGGTGGAGGTCTATCAAACGGCGCACTATTTTTTGGCACTGGAGCCTATGGCACTGCAGCAGATAATGTAATGGGTATGGAAATTATTCTAGCAGATGGAACTCTTATAAAGACCGGCCAGTCTGCTTTTGCAGACGCAAAACCGCATCATAGAACTTATGGCCCTGATCTAACAGGGCTGTTCTGCCACGATGCAGGCGCATTTGGTATCAAAACACAGGCCACTTTCCGATTGATATACACGCCAGTCTCTACCGACTACCTCTCGTTCTCCTTTAAAAGTATTTTGGACGCCACAGAAGCACTATCAGCGATCGCCCGTTCTAGACTTACAGAAGAATGTTATTTGTTAGATCCTAGTTCAGCAGAAAATCTCACTGATATAAGTACAGCTTCGGGTTTAAAATCAATTATTAAAGTAATGCTCAAGCAAAATAATCTTCCAACTAGACTTTTGGACGCAACAAAAATGACCTTGTCTGGACGACGATTCATTCCAAAAGACCACTACTCGCTGCATTGCGTGGTCGGCGGAAATAGCCATTCAAGTGTTAAACAAGACATGTTAGAAGTGCGTAAGCTAATGAAGTCATTTGATGCTCACGAGATCGCAAATACAATTCCTAAAGCTGCAAGAGCGGATCCTTTTCCAGCACTCAATGGAATAATCGGCTCGAAAGGAGAGAGATGGGCGGCATTAAACGCTAAGGTTCCCCACTCAAGAGCCAAAGATGTAAATCAAAAAATTTATCAAATCATGCAAAGCTATCAAGACCGAATGGACTCTGCAGGTGTTTGGTTTACCCTCCTCAATCTAGGAATAGAGCAACATTCTTACTCAATAGAACCAGTATTAAGGTGGAGAGATGAATGGTCATCTTTACATAAAAAGACTGCGACTAAGGAGTTTTTAAGGGGACTTGAGGAATCAAAATCAAATCCAGCTGCACGACAGCTGGTCAAGGAGATTCGGAATGAAATCGTCACCTATTTCGCGAGTATTGGGGCAGCCTCAAATCAGATTGGACGGACCTATGATTATCTTGGCTATCTGCATGAGCCAACCAAAAGTTTAATTTATAAAATAAAATCGGCTGTTGATCCCATGTGTATAATGAATAAAGGCGCATTGGGCTTAGATAAATGACATGAGACAGCTAAGCCAAGCATGCAAAAAATCGAGCGACTTGAAATCATAAAATCAATCACGACTAAGAACTTATAAAGGTAATAGTTTGGTAATACCTAAAGCTGCTTATTTTATTGCAGATTAACGGTGATCGATTTAATCACTCCCTGTGAAGGCAGATCACAGGCAACAGCATAACTTGCCGCACTTCCCGCAGGTACTGCATTCCAAACCAAATTAGCTGAATCTCCAGCGCTGATAGATTTTGTATAGGCTGGCTTATCCTCGGAGTGCTCAGTAAAACCCTCACTCCTATAATCTGTGCAGGAAAGCGTAGACGCTTCAGAGCCCTCGTTACCAGCAAATAGATTGATCTTCCATCCACCACTTATATCAGTACTCTCATCATTTACTTCCAATGTAATTGGACAAATGATCTTCAACATATTCTCCGCGGTATTGGTCAATCCCGTTTCTCGGGATTGCAGCTTGATGCTCGTAGCCGGATCTGCTGCACGACAAGATACTCCCGGCACAGTTCGCCACACGGTTCCTAGATCACACTTTACCGTGACATCAGAAAAGGACAGCAATTCGATATTCTTCAGTTCATCGGTTCCGTCATTACCATTGCCTACATCGATATCTTTAACTGTACATTGATGGGTATCGTTATAGGTCACCTGGTAACCTGAGAGCAAATCACCATAAGCAGCAGTATCTTGCCCTGCCCCGCCATTGATTTGATCGTCTCCCTCATGACCGCTCGCCGTCTCATCACCACCTAATAGATTAATCACATCATCACTGGCACTACCTTGCACATGTGAGCCTTCCGCATAGGGTTGATACCCTTGTGATTTACCTACTTCAAGATAATGCTCCAGTCCGTCTGCATATTCACCACTGGTCACGGCCGCTGCTACATCGGGGTATTCGGTTAGGTAGTAATATTCTGAATAGCCAGGCGCACCACGATCCGCTGACAACGT
>CAJXCR010000081.1 GCA_913051825.1 uncultured Halieaceae bacterium | reverse complement strand
CTGAAATTGTACTTCGTCCTTTTTCTAATGAGCCCTTTAAGTTGGTTTCTCCTAAACTTGCACACAAGATTCAAAGAGAGACGGCATTGGCTTTTTTTAACTTAACTCTTAGAGGAGAAAGGCAGGCAAGAGATTTTTTGTTAAGCGAACCTTACACCGATCAAGATTTTGTTCTAAAAGCACGTCACTTAAATATGCTTACGAATGATGACTAAGGGCATGTGTGAAAGATTTCGAAGTGGTTTATGGTGCGTTTTTGTTGCAGATATAATGGGAAGAAGACTCGAGCGTTTTACTTTAAGATAGATAGTTTAATTACGAAGGCGAGAAAATATTATGCTCACATTGCATTTTGCTCCTAATTCCAGAGCTGGCCGAATACTTTGGTTACTTGAGGAGCTTGGATTGGAATATAAACTTAATCGAATGGATTTCCATCCCAAAGATTTAAAATCGGATGAGCACCGCGCTCGTCATCCACTAGGAAGAGTACCAGTATTAGATGATGATGATGTAACGTTGTATGAATCTGGTGCGATTGTTGAGTATCTTGTTGCTCGACATAGCGATGGGACTCTCCGTCCCTCGGTAGGATCTCCACTGTTCCCAGAATTTCTACAATGGTTTCACTATTGTGAAGGAATGGTCATGCCGCCCATTAATACGATAGTGGTGCAAACACTTTTACTGCCCGCCGAACGCCGCAATGAAGAAGTGCTTGCGCAGGCTCAAAGATTGTTATCTAAAGCGCTTTCTCCTTTAGAAAGTGCTACTGCAGGGCGCGACTATATGGTTGGTGATTTCTCGGCCACTGATATCATGATGGGGCATGCGTGCTTTATGAGCCGTCGGCTGGGATGTGTAGATGAGAATTTAACGAATCTTAATGGTTATATTGATCGTATCCAAGCAAGGCCCGCATTTCAGTTGGCGATAAATGCTTAAGCGCGTGACTCCCTTTCTAGGGTTAGGTCAAGTTCTGTATATTGTTCTTGTGCGAGAGGCAATAGCGTAAGGATGGAACACACTTGGAGGTGGTACGGACCTGAGGATTCGGTCACTCTCAGCGATATAGTGCAAGCGGGGGCGACAGGAGTTGTGACGGCTTTGCATGAGATTCCAAATGGGGCGATTTGGTCTAGAGATGATATTTTAGAGCGCAAACAACTCATTGAAGAGAAGAATCTCACGTGGTCCGTTGTCGAAAGTCTTCCGGTACATGAGGATATAAAGAGGCATACGGGCAATTTTAAGCTCTATATAGAAAACTATCGTAAGAGTCTAGAAAATTTAGCGGAATGTGAAATACAGACTGTCTGCTACAATTTTATGCCAGTCTTAGATTGGACCCGAACTGATCTGGCATATGAACTGCCGGACGGATCGAGAGCACTGCGGTTTGATCAGATCGCTTTCGCCGCATTCGACGTCCATATCTTGCGAAGAAAAGATGCCGAAAGAGATTACTCTGAGGAAGAGTTAAAGGCATCACAAGATTATTTTTTAAAGATGAGCGATGAAGAAAAAGATTTGCTCACTAGTAATATATTAGCGGGTCTGCCAGGATCTGAAGAAGGCTACAGTCTGGATTCTTTTAGAGATCAGTTATTGTCATATGCTGAGATTGACAAGGAAACTCTCCGCGGGAATTTATCTCTTTTCCTAAATGAAATTGTGCCAACCTGTGAGCAGTATGGTCTTCGTCTGGCTATACACCCGGATGATCCTCCGCGACCAATTTTCGGTTTGCCGCGAATAGTGTCCACCAAGAACGATATCGAGTGGCTTACAAAAGAAGTGGATAGCATTTCCAATGGAATTACCATGTGTACCGGATCCTATGGTGTTCGTGCAGACAATGACCTAGCCGATATAGTGAGAAAATTTGGTTCTAGAGTACATTTTACGCACTTGAGATCCACTCAGAGAGAAGAAAATCCAAAGACATTTCACGAAGCATCGCATCTTGCCGGTGACGTAGACATGTATGACGTAGTATCGGAAATACTTAGAGAAGAGCAGAGAAGAGAGAAAGAGGGCAAGGCTTTTTTGATTCCTATGCGGCCTGATCATGGACATCAAATATTGGACGATCTAAAAAAGAAAGTTAACCCAGGCTATTCTGCGATTGGACGTCTGAAAGGATTAGCTGAAATAAGAGGCATGGAAATGGCTTTAAAGAGGGCTTTTTATTCAGATTGAGGAGCACCATGGTTCCTTATCTTGGAGCAGCTAATTAGTGACGAAAAATTCGACTTCCTCAAAAATGTTAGAACGAGCTTACACGGTTACATCCTCAGATGATGTAAAGCGTCTTTATCGAGATTGGGCTGAAACGTATGATGAGCATCTTGAATCAGGTCTTGGATATCGCGCACCGGAACTGCTTTCTTCAATGCTTTCTCGTGTCGTCAGTGATTTTGACAGTAGGATTCTAGATGTTGGTTGTGGCACAGGATTAGTTGGATCAAGCTTATCCAGTCTGGGATATATTAACTTAGATGGACTAGATTTTTCTTTGGATATGCTTGAGGTGGCAAGAGAAAAGAGAGTCTATAAAAATTTGATTCAGGCAGATCTGAATAAAAAGCTAAATTTTAATGATGCAATATATGATGCGATTATCTGCTGTGGCACTTTTACTCGTGGCCACGTTGGTCCAGATGTACTAATCGAGTTAATGAGAATCCTAAAGAAAGGAGCGCCCCTGGCTTGCACTATTAATTCCGGAGTCTGGATTGAAAAAGAATTTGATCGATGGATAGAGGTGGCGGTTAAAGATGGTCTTTTGGCGCTGGAGGGAAAATCAAGCGAGGATTACTTTTCAAAGTCTGACGAAAAAGGTTTCTTTTGTCTTCTCCGAAAGTATTAATATGTAATTTCATCCCCATAACTCAGCATCAGGTGGATGCATTTTCGTTTCCTCAAAATGAATAGCGGGAGTGACATCTTCTTTTTGAAGAAGTGGTCCATCGAGATCAATCCAATCTGATTGCTGTGCAATGATAAGAGCGGGAGCCATTGCCAGAGACGATCCAAGCATGTTCCCCACTAGTATCTTTTTGTTGTTCTTTTTGCACTGGTCCACTATTTTAAGCGCATCGGTCAATCCACCACATTTATCTAGTTTTATATTAAAGGCATCGTAATGATCAAACATTCGATCAAGGTCTGCGCTGCTTTGAAATGACTCATCTGCACATATTGGGATTGGATAATTTAGATCTTTGAGAAAGGAATCATCACTAGTGGGTAATGGCTGTTCGAGCAATTTGATTTTAGCTGAAGCCAATGCATCGGCGAGTTTGTCTAATAAGGTCGGTGACCAACTTGTGTTAGCGTCAATAATTAAGTCAGCATCCGGTCTGGCATCACGGACGGAAAACAATTTTTCCGCAACATCATTAGAATCTAATTTCAGTTTTAGTTTTTTGGCCCACCGGCATTTCTGGGCGATCTTTGCCATTTCCTCAGAGGTGTCGCAGGGTAGAGTATAAAGCGTCTCAACCGGTTTCATGGATAAACCAATTATCTCCCAGACTCGTGTATTTTGTTTTTTTGCCTCTAGATCCCAAAGCGCGCAATCTATTCCATTGCGTGCACCTCCTGGTGGCAGAAGTTCCTGTAGAGATTGACGTGTTATTCCTCGGGTGAATTCACCCCAATGTTCTTCGATCTGTCGTTTAATCGTATCAGCACTTTCTCCCAGGTAGTCGACACCCAGTGTTTCGGCCTTTCCATTTATTCCATTGCTAATCAGCGTAATCAGCAGTACTTCAATAGAGGTGGTGGATTCGGTGGCTGTAACAAAAGGTTTCTTCATATGCCACTGGACCTTTTTTACGTTGATGTCAATCAATATGATCTCAGTGTTTCTAAAAAAGGTGTGAGGTTGTCATTTATTGGATCGAAACATGGAAGCTTGGTTAAGGCATTAAGTTTCATCAAGTATTCAGTGCGAGAAGCTGAATCCAGTTCAGAACTGTTAATACTTATACCTACTACTCGCGACTTAGGATTAGTCAATGCTGCGGATTCTTCATATTTCGATATACACTCTGGGATGGGTGGGATACAAAATCCTGGGTATTCATCGATTTCAGTTCGTGTCGCGGAATGACAAAGAATCATTGCATCGGGCTGACTTCCATGAATCAAACCAAGAGTCACAGCAGAATATGCTGGGTGAAATAGAGATCCTTGTCCTTCAATAATATCCCAATGATCATGATCATTTTCAGGAGAAAGGCTTTCTGCAGCCCCAGAAACAAAATCGGACACTACAGCATCGATGGGAATGCCTTCACCAGAGATGAGTATTCCTGTTTGACCTGTAGCTCTAAAGGTAGTTTTTAACTTCAGTTCTCTCATTGCTTTGTAAATTGATAGCGCAGTATATTTTTTACCAACGCAGCAATCGGTGCCGACTGTTAGCAGTCGTTTCCCAGTTCGATTTTTTCCAGAAGCAACCAGCTTGCAGTCCGGCGCTTTTCGTAGATTGATCAGTTTGCTATTGCCAGTTCTTCCCGCTTCTCTAAGTGTTTCATCATCTTCTAAGTCAGTATGCAGGCCGCTAATAAGATGCAGTCCAGAGGACAATGCTTCTTTCAAGAGTTCTCGCCATTCCGGTTTGATCTGTCCCCCGGTTGGCGCTATGCCAATAACGATACTTTTTGCGCCTGCTGCTGCAGCTTGAGAGGGATTCATCTCAGGAAGATTTAGATCGACCTTGCATCCAGGCATACTGATTTGTGCTAAACAGTCATCTCTGCACCAATCTACAAGACCAAGAGCAGTCTTAGCATCGAGGATATTTCTAGTGTCCCCAAGGAAAATTAGATAAGGCTTGGGTAGCGCGAGTTTCTTCAATGGTCGCCTCGGCGAATTATTCGACCCGGAAACCTACCAGTGTGTAACTCTCCGCCAAAAGTGGGTTGCCCATTAACCCATACTGCCAGAATTCCTTCGGATAATATGGACGGGTTTTCCATCGTAGCATGATCTTTAATATTTCCTGGATCAAGGAGCAAAAGATCAGCGTATGCCCCTGGTTTAATTAATCCGCGATTTTTTATTCCGAGCTGTTTAGCCGGCAGAAAAGTCATTTTATAAATGGCTGTCTCAAGGCTAACTACTCTTTTTTCTCTAACGTAGCGACTAAGTATTTTCGGATACGTTCCTTTTCCTCGAGGATGTTTGTCTTCCAAGCTTCCATCAGTGCCAATACTGGTGTTAGGCCATGTCATAAGCTTTAGGATATCCCGCTCGTCCATAATACCCGCGATAATTAAATCTCCTCGCTCTCCAGTTCTCTCGGTCCATTTTTTTGAGGCTTTTGCGAGGCTACTAAATACTGTAACTGGATCTTGCCCAATATCGTCGGAGATTTCTCTTAGTGTTTTCCCAATATAGCTGGGATAGGGTGCAAAGTATGAAAACAGAATACTTTCTGGCGGCGCAATTTCATTTAACGCTTTTCTTATTTCAATTACATTTTCTGGATCTCGATCCGGAATCAGGATGAGCATCGTGCTTTGCCATGCTGTATATGGATAGATATCAGCGCTGATTATAATTCCATCGGCTAATGCGGAATCAAGCGTCTTCAGTAGTGCGGGAGCTGAGCCTAAAAGTCTGCTTGATGCCAGTTTCAAATGGGAAATATGCACCGGGATTTTAGCGGCCTTGCCGATATCAATAGTTTCCTGAATTGCGTCTTCGAACCATCTATCTTCGCTCCTTATATGAGTTACATAACGAGCGCCATCTGGTGCAATTGATCTGGCTAAGGTGATGACTTCGTCCGTCGAACTATAAATTCCCGGTTCATATTCAAGGCCGGTGCTTAATCCCAAAACACCGGAAGTCATATCTATCTCTAGTTTACTTACCATGTTTTTGACTTCTTGTTCGGTAGCTTTTCTTCTATAGTCTTTGCCCAAAACAAGGTCTCTAAGAGTATTATGACCAGAAAATGATGCGACATTTATGGATGGTGGATTGGCCTCTAACTTGGAGAAATAGTCACTAATAGGGTGCTTCGAAAACCCGTCAAGCCCCACAACCACCGTCGTAATCCCTTGACTGAGTGCGCTTATGGAGTCGAGCATTTCTGTAAGTTCGTCATCGGCGTGACTATGTGGATCGATGAAGCCAGGAGCAAGGACCATCCCTTTAGCATCGATAAGAGATTCATCGGGGAGGGGAGTCAATTCTCCGACGGCCAAAATTTTATCGTCCTCAATTCGCACTGCAGCGAGAAATGCATCGGCACCCGTCCCATCTACTACCATTGCATTGGTAATCAGCCACGAAGATGGGCCAAGGAGGGCAGGCTGTTTATTCGAATCGCAAGCTGAAGTAAGTATCAGAGAGATAAATATCACAAAAATTTCTAAGCTTCGATTCATTTAACTAGCACTTTTCAATGCGTCCTATTTAGAGCGGATCGAGTTCTATATAAAAGATTATCTAGGTATTCTCGCGTAAAGCTTTTTCTTGGTGTGTAAAGTACCTAGCCTTACAACTGCTTTTATACTTCTAGTATTGCGAATATCTTCGAGCGGATTTTTCTTTAGAATCACCATATCAGCTAGCATGCCCGGTTCTAGAGACCCTCTACTATTTTCTAGTCCAAAATAACGTGCCGGAATATTGGTAGCGGCAGCGAGTGTTTGTAAGGGGCTCATCCCCGCCCTTACAAGCGCTTCAAGCTCTTTGTGTAGGCTTGCGCCGGGAGTTAAGAAATAGATTGGTGTATCAGTCCCAGCAAGAATCATGTCTTGTTTTCCAAGGTATGAAATAACGCGCCTAGCCCAAGCCATGTAATCCTTATATTGCTGAATAAGTTTTTTCTCCTTTGGATTTGCTTCTTCCACCGCAATGAATACCGTATTTTTCCAGCGTTTTGCTACTTTTATTGGAAGCTCTCTAAAAGTCGCTGTCCACTTAGGACTTGTCAGGAAAGAGTCGTAAGTTGATTCAAGCAATGCTGTCGTAGGATTGTGGTATGTTTCATTGGATATATGCACATCTAGTACATTTTTGCATCTTTGCCAGTCTAAAGTATCGATTGCCTTTAACCGGTGAGCTTGATGAGCCTCTTGCCTTAAGATGCCACCTTCTCTTTCTGCACCTGACGCTAGCATAGTTTTCCGTTCTTCTATAATTAAATCACGTAGAGAAGAGCAGGATATTTCCAGATTTCTCAAGTGCTCAATACTATTTAGTCCCAAATTCGAAACAAGTGTCGCGTCCATTGCCAAAGGAATGTGACCAGTTACAGGTAGTTGAAGTGCAGCTGCCCTATCGAGAATACTAGTGAAGGTTTCGGGTGTAAGCATTTCATAAGCTTTAATCAAGTCGACACCATTTTGCTCCAAGCTATTGACTGCCTCAATACCTTCTTCGGGGGTGGCTACGGTCCGCGCTAGTAAGGGGCGAGTGGGATTTTCGCCGGTATAGATTGTGGGTACGCCATCTAATAATGGTCCAGCAATAAAGACTTCTGGGGCCTCGGTTCGTTTTCCATTAGCTACCGCTTTCCAGTAGCGTACTTTATTGATAGGACCGCCGGTGTCCCTGACATAGGTAATGCCGTTAGCGAGAAAAAGAGGTAGCATAGCGGGCGCAATTTCTTCGTCATAACTAAAGTGCACATGCGCGTCCCAAAGTCCTGGAATAACATATAGATCTTGACCATCAATTGTTTTAGTTCCTTTAGGGATAGTGATTTCTGAGCTATTTCCAATAGAAAGAATCTTGTCTTTTTCAATAAGAATCGTCTGATTTTTACGCAACCCGTTGACAGCATCGATTGCTGTTGTCGAAGCAATAGCAAGATCGACTCCTCTAACAGGGGATATTGGTAATAAAATCCAAGTCAGCAAAATGGTAAATCGGGAAATTACTAATTTTTGAGGTCTTTTTCTCATCTTACCACGGCTCCTTGTATGGTCGAACATCTAGTTCAAATGTCCAAGCATTCTGAGGTTGAGTATGCAAAAACCAATATGAATCCGCTATTGCATCTGGTTCAAGAGATCCCGATTCTCCAAGCGCCTCCAAATAGTCACGAAAACGAGTTTTCGCTAGTTCGCCATTAATAACTCCGTCTACTATGATGTGTCCTATATGGACCCCACGTGGACCGAATTCTTTAGCTAGTGATTGCGCTAGATTCCTTAGCCCGGCCTTTGCAGATCCAAAATGGGCGAACTTGGGTTTGCCTCTGATCGATGCTGAAGCGCCGGTAAATAATAAACTGCCTCCTCGCTTTTCGAGCAAGGGTAGAGCGGCTTTTGCAGTTAAAAAACCTGATAAAACATTGCTTCGCCAAAATGTTTCAAGGATCTCAGCTGTCAGGTCGGAAAAATCAATAATTTGATTGTTACCGACATTAAAGATAGTTGCTTTAACTTTGCCCTTACTCGAGGCAAGGTCAAATAACTCCGAGATATCTTTCTCTGATGATGCATCGGTTCTTTTAGAAATACACTTACCTCCCGCTGCTGCAATATTTTCAGCGACCAGGTCCACTTTTTCACTCGTTCTTCCAGCTACTATTACGGTATATTTTTCTCTGGCGAATCGTCTGGCAATTGCTGCACCAAGTCCATTTATTGCTCCGACCCCAACAACGACTGCGATATCTGTCATATTTTGACACTCATACGAAATAATCTGGTTAAAAAAATTAAGGCTCTGGATTGCCTGTGAATGAAGGACAGGTAGGGTCGACAGGGGACCAAGGTTCAGCAGATTGGCTCCAGAACGAAGAATTTATTTTTACCCAATCTCCATTATCTAATGAACCTGCTTTGATGAATCTAATGTCTGGCATTTCTTCTACATAACTTACCAATTGACTTCCACAATCGGGACAAAATCCACGGGCGACGTGGCTACCATCGGACCCGGTTATCGTAAATGTTTTTAATTCGCCACTCAGTTTCAGTTTCTCAGTAGGCACCATGATGATTGTTGCCTTGCCGCTGCCAGTCATCTTTCGGCAGTCCGTACAGTGACAATGATGAGCTGAGATCACGTGATCTTTGTCAAAGCTATAACTCATTCTGCCACAAAGGCAGCTTCCGGAGGCCTGTTCGCTCATTTAAAAATCTCCTGATCTAATTACTCTGTTACACAGTTTGATCTTTGATTATACGACAAGGAAAGGTGTTTTTAGAATTAAGCAAATCTTATTTCTTTCTAGACGGGATGGAGAGGGATTTTTTAAGGCAAATTTCGCCGTTTGAGATTAGATAATCGAAAAAAGCCTGTGCGGCCGGGGAAAAAATCTTGTCTTCTCGACAAATAGCATGCCAAGCTCTGATTAAAGGCATTCCTTTGATATCTAAAACAGATAGACGCTTTGCAGCCATCTCTAGGGCGATGGTGTGTTTGGAGATAAAGCTTAATCCCATCCCGGCTATAACAGCTTGCTTGATAGTTTCATTACTACTAGCTTCCATTGCTGTTTGATAATCAAACTTGTTGTCAGAGAAATAGCGTTCCATTATAGCGCGAGTTCCTGAACCCATTTCACGTATAACAAAACCTTCTTTGCGAAGAGTTTTTAGCGATATGTTTTTTTCTTTTGAAAGAGGGTGGTTTTGTGCGGCGATTATGACCTGAGGATGGCTTGCGAACTTAATAGCCTTAGTTTCTACTTCAACCGGCGGCGTTCCCATGATAACTAAGTCACATGAATTTTTGTTCAATAGGTCTATTACTTCCTGTCGATTGCCGACTATAAGCTGAACATTAATCTCAGGATGTTCCGTTCGAAATGCGGATAATATAGATGGTGCAAAGTATTTAGCGGTGCTGACGGTCGCGAGTTTTAGCACACCAGTTTTAAGTCCAATCATACCATCTAGTGCTTCTTGCGTATTTCTGAGTGTGTCGAGAATAGCGTTAGCAGTATTTAAAACCGTTTCACCTGCGGTAGTAAGCTGAATGCCGCGACCAGAACGTTCGTAAAGTGTTACACCGCAGGAGCCTTCAAGCTCTTTTAACTGCATTGATACTGCAGGTTGGGTCAGGTGAAGTTCTCTTGCAGCAGCGGAGATGCCTCCAGCGGTGGCAACACTTCTAAATGTCTTAAGTTGGCGAAGAGTAACGTCCCGCAGTGTTTTCGATATATCAGTCATATCTTATAGGTTATCAAAAAATATATTATTTGTTGATATAAAATTTCATTGGTATCGTGCGCGCCTTAATTCAATACCTGCCTGAGGGGAAAAAAATCGTGAATCAAGCCAAAGA
>CAJXCR010000080.1 GCA_913051825.1 uncultured Halieaceae bacterium | reverse complement strand
CCTCAACACCGATAAAATTAACATTCGGCATTTGGATAGCTGATTGGATTAACGACTCACCCATGCCAAAACCTATCTCTAAAATCGTCTTTGATTTTCTACTAAACACTATTTGCGGATTAAACAAGTCTGGTAATGGATCCAAACCCCATTTAGACCAATACTTATCTATCGCTCTCTTTTGAGCCGCAGTTATACGACCGGACCGGAGAACATAACTTCTTATCGGTTTGTTTTCCTCACAAGAAAACAAAACTAAACATCCATTTTTTGTTCTATAAAGCTGGAAAGGAAAATACATGCCCAACCCAGGATTAACAAAAAACCTCCAAGTGGAGTCAAAAAGCCTGGAAGGCCAATCTTGGTAAGGGATTGCAAATATAAAGTTCCACAAAAAAGAATAATCCCGAAGGATAGTAAAAACCCGGCTAAATTTAGAATTTTATTTAGCTCTCTATCAATCTTACACATCAAACCGACAACCAAAAGGACAACGCTATTGTAAAATTGATAAGCCACACCAGTGTCGAATACTTCAACTCTACGAGGGTGAATCTCATTAGAAAACCCATGAGCCATGAATGCTCCTGCTAACAGAGCAAAAATCCCACTCAAGGAGGCGGAAGCTAAAAATATTTTGCTATAAGGCAGCGAAATTATTTAGTCCAAACTAATTGATGGCCACGATGGTGTGTCTAACTTTTTCGATCGCCAATTTCTCTAGTTGCCGTATGCGTTCCGCTGAAACGCCATACTCAGACGCCAAGTTATTGAGAGTCGCTTTGGGCTCAACTAACCATCTCTTAATCAGAATATCCTTACTACGATCTTCCAACTCATTGAGGGCTAAGTAAAGCTTCTCTCTTTTAACTTGGCTAAAGTCAGCTGATTCTACTAATTGAGCAGGATCTCCACTATGGTCCTCTAAATAGATTTGAGGTGGTAAAATAGTATCACTTTCATCAAAATCGGCTGGCGCATCAAACGCGATATCCGCACCACTTAGACGAGATTCCATCCTATATACTTCATCGACGTCTACGCCTAGGTCTTTTGCTACCATTTGCGCCTCTTCGGCCGATAGCCAGGCGAGTGTCTTTTTCATTCGCCTTAAATTAAAAAATAGCTTCCTTTGAGATTTGGTCGTAGCAACCTTAACAATGCGCCAATTTCGCAAGATAAACTCATGCATTTCAGCCTTAATCCAATGTACTGCAAAAGAGACTAATCTGACTCCCTTCTCTGGGTTAAACCGCTTAACCGCCTTCATCAAGCCGACGTTCCCTTCTTGAATTAAATCACTTTCAGAAAGTCCATAGCCGGAATAGCTTTTTGCTATATGAACTACAAACCTTAAATGAGACATAACTAGTTCGCGAGCCGCCTCCACGTCAGCTTGATAAAACAGTCGTTTAGACAGATTTCTTTCTTCCTCTAAACTTAAAATTGGAATACCACTAACTGCTTGTACGTAAGCCGTTAAATTCGCACCTGGAACCATTAGATGTTGTTGCAATTTCATTCTATGTGCCTAATTTCCTTAGCATTTAATCCAATATTAGCACTCTTTCTGCGAGAGTGCTAATTGATTGATCCTATTTAAACTCTTAATACGCTTTATTATTTCTTACGGTTCAATCAGAGGGACATGTCTAATGGCTGCTCCCCACGCTCCTATGATCCCTAGTAAACCACCTAAGATAGCTATATTTACTGCTTCTATGGCACCTAAACTTGCAAACACAAAATCAATTTCATAGGACACGAAAAGAAAACGAATTTGAGAACTTAAAAAAAATTCTGCCAAAGCCAGCTGAATTGAAGCCAAAATACCGCCCCCAAAACCATACCACAATCCTATATAGAGGAATGGTCGACGAATGAATGCATTGCTCCCACCCACTAGCTTGATAACAACAATCTCTTCTCGACGACTTTCGATTGCCATGCGGACCATATTTGAGATTACAAACACTGAGGCTAACCCCAATGAAATTGTAATAAGAAGAACAATTTTATAGCCAATAGCTAAAAAAGCTTTCAGCCGTTCGAGCCATGCATGATCAACAATTACATTGAATACCTCTGGAATAGCAAGCAATTTAAAGCGAAGTTCTTCGGTATCTTTAAAAGAAAGATGCGAATCGAGCGTTAAAAATAGCGTAGCAGGTATGGGGTTTGTTTCTAACTCAAATAGCAAGTCCTGAAAACCGATTTCATTGCCAAGCTCTATTAATGCTGCATCGGCTGTCAAGAATTCTACATCTTCGATATCGTCAAATTTCGTGATTACTTCGGTAATCTGTCTTCCTTTTTCTTCTGACACCCCCTCATCTAAAAAAACTGTTAGGCTAGGGTGATAAGTAACTTTATTTGTTAACGTTGCTACGTTTTTAAATAGAAGACCACCGCCAATTGGGAAAGCTAAGGCTATTCCAATCAAGAACCAAATCATAATGCTCGCAAAGGGTTTTGATAGCACTTTGGATAAGCTCTCAGCCGATGAAAGTCTATGATGAAAAATCCAACTACCAAGCCTTAAGCTGCGCATTTTAGAAAGACTCCAAATCAATTTAAATGACCCTATGAAAAAACCAACTTAAATCAAACTGCCCTCTTTAAGAAAGATTATTCTATGGTCTAACTGAGAAATTAAACTAAGATTATGGCTAACAACTACAACTGTGACGCCAGCGCGATTAAATTCATCAAACAACAACATGACTTCCCTGGAAAGATCAGGATCCAGGTTGCCAGTAGGTTCGTCAGCAAGCAAAATGCTGGGACGAGTAACAACAGCCCTAGCAATCCCTACTCGCTGCTGTTCCCCTGCAGAAAGCTCTAGTGGCATCGCTCGCTCTCTTCTTAGAAGATGAACCTTATCCAAGGCTGCTCTTGCTCGCCGATGGGCTTCTCTCCGATCGGTTCCTAAAATAGTCAATGGAAGCAGCACATTATCAAGCACTGATCTATCAAAAAGTAAACGATGATCCTGAAAGATCATACCAATTTGACGTCTGTATTCCGCTATCTCTTTACTACCTATGAATTTCAAGTCAATATCATTTACTGCAATACGACCTCTTGTTGGTCTCTCTAAAATCATTATCAATCGGAGTAAAGTGCTTTTACCTGCGCCAGAATGGCCAGTCACAAAAACCATTTCTGATTTGTCAATTACGAGAGAAACTCTCTTTAGCGCATCACGCTCACCGCTATAACGCTTGACTACATGCTCTAATTTAATCACGCCTAAGTCGATTCCAATTCAAGAAACGCATCTACAAACTCCGTTGCCAAAAACGGATGGAGATCATCTGATGATTCACCAAGACCAAGAAACCTAACAGGCAAGCCAACGCTTTTTGCTAAAGCAAAGATAAGTCCTCCTTTTGCAGTACCATCTAATTTTGTTATTGTTAGTCCAGTAACTCCTACCACATTGTTAAATTCTTTTGCTTGAAGCAGACCGTTTTGGCCTATTCCTGCATCTAAGACAAGCATGATTTCATGCGGAGCCCGATCATCAAGCTTCTTAATAACTCGTATGATCTTTTTTAGCTCCTCCATAAGATGATCTTGATTATGCAATCGGCCGGCGGTATCGGCTATAAGGACATCAATGCCGCGCGCACGCGCTGACGCCAATGCATCATAAATGACGGACGCACTGTCTGCTCCTTGATGCTGCGAAATTACTGGTACAGAGTTTCTTTCTCCCCACTCACATAACTGCTCTGTTGCAGCAGCGCGAAACGTGTCTCCCGCCGCAAGCATAACTTTAAGATTCTTTGAAATAAAATACTTTGCTAGCTTACCTACAGTAGTGGTTTTTCCAGATCCATTTGTACCAACCATTAAGATAACAAAGGTTTCAGCAGAACTTATATCCATCGGTAGCTGAACAGGAGTAAGGATCTTAATTAAATCTTCTCTAAGAACAGGTCGCAATTTTTCAACCGAGTCAATATGATTTGTCGACTGGCGCGAAAGCAAATTCTCCAGGATATCGTTAGTAGCCGCCACTCCTACATCACAGGATAGCAATTGCATTTCTATCTCCTTTAAATCTTCTACCCCAACTTTGTTACTACTTTTTTTGAGGATAGAGGGCAATTTAAGGTTTTTTCTCGTCTTTCTTAGGCCATTTCGAAGGTTTCTAAACATAGAACTTTTGGTGCCTGCAAGATTTGGCGTATTTTCCACAACTTTGACTCCTCAATCTTAGAAGATCTAAGGGATTTCTAGACCAGCATGATAAACTTAGACTTGGGGCAGAGAAAATACATACTAACATTTCGACTAGTACCTAATAAATGAAAAATAATAATTCTCTAAATCATTTAGAGCGAAAACTAAGGATAATCAGCGGCCAGTGGCGTGGCCGAAAAATTCCGTTCGAGATAAAAAATGGTTTGCGCCCTACCAAGGAAATAGTGCGAGAAACTCTCTTTAACTGGTTGGATTCTTATCTTCCGGGATCAAGATGTCTTGATTTATTTTGCGGCACTGGTTCTCTTGGCTTAGAAGCTCTTTCTAGAGGAGCTCGACATTGCGACTTCGTAGACAAATCGAGCTCATGCACCAAGGCATTAGCAAACTGCTTATACAATCTAAAAGCGGACAACCTTTCAAAGGTTCACTGCAGCGATGTAATTGACTTTTTATCTGTAACCGAGGCAAACAGCTACGACGTTGTTTTTATTGATCCACCTTTTAATAGTAGATTAATGAATGAGACTTGCAGATCTTTTTCAAATAAAGATCTAGTGCTGCCAGGAGGAATGGTATATTTAGAATTTTCCTCCTCGGATAGACCAGATTATATTTCGCCGAGATGGGAAAAGTTTCGAGAAAAGAAGTCAGGTTCAGTTAAATACTGCCTATATCTAAATTCTTGAGTTTAAAAGGTATACTATGTTTAGTGTCGCTATGCGGCTAGAGATAGACTCGCGAATTAGGCTAGGAGAGGGACAGTGAAAAAAAATTCAGTTATCTATCCAGGCACATTTGATCCAGTGACTAATGGTCATGTGGATTTAGCGGAGCGAGCTGCTCGCTTATTTGATCGAGTTGTTTTCGCAATCGCTCATAGTCCAAAAAAAACTCCCTTTTTTACCTTGGATGAAAGAATAAGCCTAAGTGAAGAAGCCTTGTCTCATTTGAACAATGTCTCAGTAATGGGTTTTTCTGGTTTATTAATCGACTTTGCTCGCGATCAAAATACCGAATGCGTTCTAAGGGGCCTCAGAGCCGTTGCAGATTTTGAATACGAATTTCAATTGGCTAATATGAATAGAGCGATGTATAAAGAGTTCGAGAGCGTTTTTCTAACTCCTTCTGAACATTTATCCTATATTTCTTCAAGCTTAGTTCGCGAAATTGCGGAGCTTGGAGGCGACGTTTCTCAATTTGTCCCGGTTAACGTGGCTGCTGCACTTAAAGACAAGTTTTAGGTAAGAGGCAATATTTCAACTCTGACAAGCAGGACAATAGAAACTTGCTCTTTGGCCCAAAACTTTGCAGCGAATGGCAGCCTGACAAAGATTGCATTTTCTCCCTTGCCGCCCGTATACATTAAGTTTTAATGAAAAATATCCTGGTAAGCCTGATGCGCCTACGAAATCCCTAAGCGTTGTTCCACCCTGCTTAATAGCACTTTGAAGTACAATTTTTATGGAAGCGGCTAGTTTGAAGTACCGCTCGCGTGAAATCCTCTTGCTTGCATTTCCAGGTCTGATGCCGCTTAAAAAAAGTGCTTCGCTTGCGTAGATATTTCCAACACCAACAACTATTTTTCCATCCATAATAAACTGCTTTACCGATATGGAACGTCTCCGCGATTGCTCAAAAAGATAGCTCCCATCGAATTTTTCTGAAAGTGGTTCTGGTCCAAGAGAAACCAAAAGGGGATGTTCCTGTCCATTTTTTATCCAATGAAAACTACCGAATCTTCTTGGGTCATGATAACGCAGCACATCACCTGAGTTAAAAATCAGATCAATGTGGTCATGCTTTATTGGGGGTTCCTCGGATGAAACAATCCTCAGCGATCCAGACATGCCTAGGTGAATCATTAAAGTTCCACTATTACAGCGAAAGAGTAGATATTTTCCGCGACGTTCTATAGTGCTAACCAGCTGACCTTTCAGTCTACTTGACAAGTGCATAGGCACTGGCCAACGAAGCGAGGGATTTCTAATTATTGCTTTCTGAAAGGACCGTCCTGAAAGGTTAGGCAATAATCCTCTCCGCGTGGTTTCAACCTCAGGTAACTCGGGCATAATTCTAGTACGGTTTAAGGATTTACGATAAAACTAGTTTTTTAAGGGCGAGGCTACCGAATAAAATTTCGATTATTAACAGAAAATCTCACTTAATCTTGCCTTCCTTGTAAAGGACATGCTTTCTAACAACAGGATCGAATTTTTTCATTTCTAACTTATCCGGTGTAGAACGTTTATTTTTATCAGTAGTATAAAAATGGCCCGTCCCTGCTGTCGAATTCATCCTAATTTTCTCTCTCATCACCAATGCTCGCTAAATTGCAATAATTAAATAGCTTCTCCGTTGGCCCTAATATCGGACAACACCTGATCGATACCCTTTTTATCAATAATCCTCATGCCTTTACTCGAGACTCTTAATTTTACATATCTTTTTTCAGAATCCACCCAAAATCGATGTGTATGTAAATTGGGTAAAAATCTTCTGCGCGTTCGGTTTTTAGCATGAGAAACATTATTGCCTGAAAGCGGTCGCTTCCCGGTTACCTGACACACTCTAGACATCATACTTCTCCAATTGAGAAAACTCACACCAATAATTAACCCATAATACATGGGCGTTTGAGGCTAATCCACGGTTTGGTGGCGCAACTTTATATCAAAACACCCTGGTTAAGGCAATACGCTTGGCATTTTTAGAGTTATAAAATGGTATTATGCTGTCTTTAGCAGCATAACTTTTCTCTTGGGGAAAAATGTCGAATTTATCTAATAAAAATGTATTGTTAGGAATAAGTGGCAGTATCGCGGCATATAAATCCGCAGAACTCATTCGTCGGCTTCAAGATTCCGGAGCCACGGTTAGAGTTGTAATGACAAAAAGTGCAACGGAGTTCATTACTCCTCTTACCATGCAAGCACTATCTCAAAATCCTGTGCATACAGAACTGTTAGATGAAGTCTCAGAAAGTGCAATGGGCCATATTGAACTCGCGCGCTGGGCGGACTTCCTAATAGTAGCCCCAGCAAGTGCGAACTTAATTGCTGAGCTAACTCATGGCCGTTCAGACAATCTACTAACTGCAATCTGCTTAGCAACATCCTCGGATATATTGTTAGCACCCGCTATGAATCAACGAATGTGGCTGAATCCTGCTACACAAGAAAATGTAGCTCTATTAAAGTCACGGGGCTATTACATTTCGACCCCAGAAGACGGAGATCAAGCCTGTGGCGAAACTGGGCCGGGGCGAATGGCAGAACCAAATCAAATAATTTCTCTAACAAACACCCTATTCCAATCTGACTTACTGACAGGTACCAATATTTTAATCACAGCTGGCCCTACACGTGAGCCACTTGATCCGGTTAGATACTTAACTAATCACAGTTCTGGAAAAATGGGTTTCGCGCTCGCTGAAGCAGCCTGTTCTGCTGGCGCTAAGGTTACGCTCGTAACGGGCCCAGTAAACCTCCAGACCCCTAGATACGTTGTTCGCTATGATGTAGAAACTGCACAGGATATGCTCGAGACTTGTCTTGAACATGCACCTTCTGCGGATATCTTTATTGGCTGCGCTGCTGTTTCTGACTACAGACCCAAATATCGGAACTCCGAAAAGATCAAGAAGACTGATGAGTTTTTTAAATTGGAATTGATTAGAAACCCAGATGTCGTATCTCATGTTGCCGGAAAATTTGAGCGAATGTTCTGCCTTGGCTTTGCCGCTGAAACTCATCATGTCTTAGAAAATGCGCGCCAAAAACTTTTAACCAAGAAGCTTGACCTGCTCGTTGCTAACGACGTTTCTAATCCAGAAATTGGTTTTGACAGTGACCTTAACGAAGTTTCCCTCATATGGCATAAAGGAGAGGAAAAACTGCAGCAAGCTACTAAAACTGTAATAGCTAAGCAGATAATTAATCGCCTTGCTGCACTATATATAGATTCGCGAAATTAGGAAAATTAACGTTCCTAATTTAAGTTCTTTGTTGTGCAACCTATTATAATATTTTTTTCAGTTATAGGATTTGACATCAATGTCCCTTGATAAAGCCAAGGCGCTAGATATCGCTAGGGTACTAACAGAAGCCCTGCCATACATACAGCGATTCACTAGAAAAACTATCGTTACCAAACTTGGAGGAAGCGCAATGAAAGATGTCGCTCTTTTCGATAGTTTTGCTCGCGACATTGTGCTGATGAAGCTTGTTGGAATGAATCCTATTGTGGTGCATGGAGGAGGTCCTCAAATTGGTGACCTTTTGAATCGCCTCAACATCCCTACCCAATTTATTGATGGGCTTCGCGTAACAGATAAAAAAACGATGGAAGTCGTGGAAATGGTCTTGGGAGGGAGCATAAATAAAGAAATCGTTTCAAGCATTAATAGAAGCGGAGGCAGTGCTGTCGGACTCACGGGCAAAGATGGACAACTAATCAGAGCGAAGCCTATCCAAGTTGATTCTTCACATTTACAAAGCGAGTCTGGCAAAGTAACAGATATAAGCTATGTTGGAGAAGTAGAGCAGATAGATACTGCGATTCTAAACACCATACTTGATAGTCATTTTATACCAGTTATTGCTCCCATTGGAGTCGATTCCGATGGCAATACCTATAACATCAACGCAGATTTGGTTGCAGGTGAACTTGCATCGGTTATGGAAGCTGAAAAACTAATACTTCTTACTAATACAGAAGGACTGCTGGACAAGAAAGGATCATTGCTATCTGGCCTTACTGTTGGGGATGTGGATTCATTAATTAAAGATGGAACTATCACTGAGGGAATGCTGCCAAAGGTGAAATGCGCCGCTGATGCAATCAGTGCTGGTGTTACTAGCGCTCATATACTTGATGGTCGAGTTCCGCATGCTGTACTTCTAGAGATTTTTACTAGCGCGGGTGTAGGCACTCTAATTAGCAATATAAATAATTAATGTAAAGAATTTGCCGAACGCTTTTTGAGCGGCTAGGATGTGACGGTATATTGGAGCGCTATCCTCATGCCAAGAAGAAAAAGTCAGAGAGGACAAGACATTCTTGAGGCTCTAGCGGAAATGCTAGAATCTGAGAGGGGTCAAAAAATCACTACCGCATCTTTGGCCTCTAAGGTAGGCGTATCCGAAGCTGCCCTTTATAGACATTTTCCAAGCAAAGCAAAGATGCTTGAAGCACTTATAGTTTTTGCCGAAGATGCAATTTTTGGTCTCATAGGGAAAATCTGTCAGGGTGATGCTTCTAGTGAATCAAAATGCAAAAATATTCTGACAGGTATTTTGGTTTTTTCGGAAAAAAACCCAGGCATTTCTAGGATATTGTCCAGAGAAGCTCTGGTTGGAGAAGATGAGCGCCTTCGTCGTCGAGCCTGCCAGTTCTTCGATAGAATAGAAAGCCAACTTCGACAGCTTCTTCGAGAGGCAGAGCTCAAAGAAGGCATTAGAACCAAAATTCCGCTAATTGCTGCTACAAACCTGCTCTTAGCGATCGTTGAAGGAAGGATTTGCCAATTTGTTAGAACAGATTTTGTCAATCTGCCTTCCAAAGACTGGGATATGCAGTGGAACTTAGTAATGGGGAATTTTTTTAGCGAGATCACCCAGAGCAGATAGAAAAAGAGAAGTCCGTTTATCGTCAATAATTATGGATTCTTAGTGACACCATAGCGCGCTCTGTAGCCTTGCATTTCCAAAAGATATTTTTTGTCTTTCGTCTCAGTATTTTCCAAGTAATTTACTAAATCCCCCAAACCTACCATGCTTAATACATTAGTTTTGAAATCTTTTTCTATTTCTTGAACAGCTGAAGTATCACCGATTCCGCGTTCTTCGCGATCAATTCCTACAGCTGCTCCTGCCAAATCTGCTTTGGCATCAAAAATCAAGCGAAGAGTTTCACGTATTGCAGTCCCAGCAGTGATGACATCGTCAACTACGAGAACTCTGCCGATAAGAGGGGATCCTACTAGCACACCACCTTCGCCATGAGTTTTATGCTCTTTTCGATTGTAAGCAATTGGAACGTTAATATTGTGTTCTTCCGATAGCGCGATAGAGGTCGCGGTAACCA
>CAJXCR010000079.1 GCA_913051825.1 uncultured Halieaceae bacterium | reverse complement strand
CTATGCTGGCTGGTACTGAAACCCGCTTTGGTGGTTATGAAAATCCTGTGGCCTTTTCCCAAGCAGCGGTACTTTTGGCATGTCTATCTGGATGTATTTCGATTAATGCTTCCCAGAAGGAGGGCTCTTCAGGATGGAGTCTAGCCATTATTGCTTTAATTAGTACGTCATTTACTTCGCTAGCTAGCCAAACGCGCACTACTATTTTAAGTGCTATGCTACTCATGCCGCTTGCATTTCCAAAATCCATTTCATTAAAAAATAAACTGATCTTCTTAAGCTTCTCAGTAGTTATTTTTACCTTTCTTTGTGTTGCTTTATTAAAGGTTTTTGGAGCCCCCCATATAACTAAATCCTCTGACAAGATCCCTGAGATCGTTCAAATCTTTATAAAGGACGGGCCGCACCAGACAGTGGAAACGTTACTAAAGGAGGACTCTACATCAATGGTATCGTTGGGCAGGAGGGGTGCGTTATGGATAGTGGGTTATGAAGCGATGCTAGCTAATCCAATTTTTGGAATTGGGAAGGGGAATTTTCAAGAGTTTGTCCAAAAATCGAAATCCCTTAATCTCACTATGAAAGATTCAGTTTCTATTTATAGTCACGCGCATAATGACATTATTCAAATAACAGCTGAGATTGGAATAGTCGGCTTAGTTTCTTATATTATTTTGTTACTTGGATCAATAGTCATAGTTATAAACAACAGTTTTGATCTTAAATCACGGCGTCTTCTTTTTATGACAATTACAAGCTGCTTCATTTATGGTTTAACACAATCAGCACTTGTTGGTTCTCAGAATATTACACTGACAATTGCAATGATAATTGCTCTCGGATTGGCCACTCGTTGCAACTCGGCATCAAAACATGATGAATAAAATTAATTAGACTTGGCTAAGTCTGACCTTTAACGCGGAGAACACATGCAAAGATTAAAGGGGAAAGTCGCGCTGATAACTGGAGCAGGGTCAGGAATAGGCAGAGCAACTGCTCTCCGCTTGGCAGAAGAGGGTGCATCGCTTGCTTTGTGCGATCTAAATATTTCTCAATTAAGCGACTGCGCAAAAGTCTTGCCAGGCGATACTGAGTCATTGATATGTCAATTTGATGTATCTGACTCGGATGCGTGCACTAAAGCTGTTGAAGATAGCGTGGCCCGATTCGGCAGATTAGATACTCTATGTAATATCGCCGGGGTCGCTCTTTGTGAACACTTTACAAGAATAAGTGATGAAGACTGGCAACGTGTCTTAAATATCAACCTCACTGGCGTTTTCTATATGTGCCGAGCGGCAATGAATGCACTGGTGAAAAACCAAGGCAGCATTATCAATATGGCTTCTTCAGCTGGGAGAACAGGGCAGGCATATAATTCGGCCTATTGTGCTACCAAAGCGGGAGTAATTATGCTTACCAAATCTTTAGCTATAGAATTTGCCGCTGACAACGTCCGAGTGAATGCAATATGTCCTGGCATGGTCGATACACCTCTCACCCAAAATTTTGTATTCCCAGAGAATGCTGACCCACTTCTTTTGTCTCGCTTGAGCCCGCTACTTGATGGTGCTCAACCTGGTGAGATAGCCAGCCTGGTAGCCTACCTTGCTTCGTCAGAGGCTCGCTTTATAACGGGTGCTGAGCTACCCATCGACGGAGGCCAAACCGCTGGTTAATAGTTATATTTTTTCTCCTAATTGGACTCCACTACAGCTGACTGTAAAATACCAATAACACTTGGCTAGGAGTTAAATAATTTATGGATCTGTCATTGCTCCTGCGTAAATTTATCCTACCTACCATATTATTACTGTCCGGCTGCAACGACACAGACAGGAGCAATATCGGCATAAATGATCCTGCTCCCATAAAGATTAACAGCCCGGATATTCCATCTGATATAAATTCTTTTTCCCTTATAGATTCATGGAAGGGCGATTTAGATGGTATGGAGAAGCGTCGTATTGTAAGAATTTTAACCGTATATGGACCTGGTCGATTTTATCTAGACGGCGCTGTCGGTAGAGGAATTGTCGCCGAAATGTCCAACCGCTTTGAAGAACATTTGAATAAAAAATTGGGGCGTGGGCACGTAAAAATACAAGTTGTTAATATTCCCGTTGCTAGGGATCAGCTTATTCCAGCACTGTTAAGCGGATATGGTGATCTCATTTCCGCAGATCTCACCAAGACAAATGAGCGACTTGAATTAGTAGATTTCAGTGTGGCTGCTTCCAAACCTGTATCTGAAATATTGATAACCGGACCTTCCGCTCCCAAGATCAAAGATATTGAAGATTTATCCGGAGAAATATTATACATAAGAGGCTCTAGTAGCTATTTCGAAAGCGTTGTTAGACTGAATCAACGACTTGCGGAAGCTAAAAAGCCCCCAGCTTCTATCGAGCTTGTATCCGAACTGCTAGAAGACGATGACCTCATAGAAATGGTCAATGGCGGACTACTCCCTTGGGCTATTGTGGATGACTATAAGCCTCTCTTATGGAAAGGAGTCTTCCAAGACATTCAAGTTAGAAAAGATATCGTATTTAGAGAACGTGGATCGCTAGCCTGGGCAATGAGAAAAAATAGTCCTTTACTACAAAAACTGGTGAACGAATTTCTTGAAAAAAATCGTGAAGGCACCCTGATAGGAAATATTCTGCACAATCGTTATATTCGAGACTTTGACTATGCGGGGAATGCGTTAAAAAATGAAGACTACAGACGCTTTGAAGAAGTGGTCGATCTCTTCCGTCACTATGGTCACCAGTATGGCGTTGACTATCTTTTAGCTGCAGCGCAAGGGTACCAGGAATCAAGACTTAACCAATCAATGCGAAGTCCGGCCGGCGCAATTGGAATTATGCAGTTGCTTCCATCCACTGCTAAAGATCCTAATGTCGGGATTGAAGAAATTTTTGAAGTAGAAGCAAATATTCACGCAGGAATAAAGTATCTTCATTTTATAAGGAATAGATACTTTTCTAACTCAGAAATAACTCCTTTAGATCAAACTTTTTTTGCTCTGGCGGCATACAATGCCGGCCCGGCAAGAGTAAGAGATTTAAGAAAAAAAGCGAAGAAAGCAGGGTATGATCCAAACGTCTGGTTTGACAATGTTGAGCTCATCGCAGCTCAAGAAATTGGTCGTGAGACCGTCCAATACGTGGCAAATATTTATAAGTATCATCTAACTTATCAGTTGGTGGCTAATCAGCAGCTCAAGCATCGTTCTGCGCGAGTCGAAGCCGGGCTTTAAACTATTCGTTACCTATGTGGTTATGTGGACTTAGCTTTATTTCTCTGCGCCACTAAAGTAAGCGTAGCACATACCACCAACAGCTCCAGCAACACCTTGTGACAATAGACCTGAAATGGTTCTTGTGGCCGCTATACCGGTTAAACCGAGCACCGCTTTCATGATTAAATGCAAGCAGACCAGTGCAAAAAATCCAGCCGCAGCAAACAAATACAATCGCGTCAAAACACTGAATCGATTTAAAAATGAAGCAAAAACAAAGCTTATAAGCAACGCCAAGGCAATGAGCGGCAAATAGCTTCCTGCCAAACTAATAATATCTTGCCCAGTGGCGAATAATCGATCACTCAAAGAAATCTGGAATGAAAAATCTGATAAATTACTAAGAGTAAATTGCGTAGCAAAAATACTGCCTAAAACGTAAGCAACCGAAATTGATAAAAGGTAACTTTTCACTGATTGCCACATAGCGGAAGAGCCTATTTTTTAAAATAATATATAATGACCGCAGAATAATGTTGGGGAAAGTCATTTATGTCAAATCGTTACAATGTATTACGCTGCCTGTTGAGTTTGCTTCTATTCTCAAGCTCACAATTTTCATATTCCACTTATCAGCTCGAGGACGTGGCGAAAAATCTTAATAGCCCATGGTCTGTAACTCAACTTCCAAATGGCGATTTTCTTGTGACAGAAAAACCAGGAACACTTCTGAGAATTTCAAAAACTGGCGAGAAGAAAATAGTATCTGGCACACCTGCAACTTTCTTTAAAAGCCAGGGAGGCTTTTTTGATGTTCAACTACATCCAAACTTCGAAAACAATCAACTTATCTACCTTTCGTTCGCTGAGGGGAATAAAGAAGCGAATGGAACGGCGGTAATCCGCGGTAAATTAGATGGGTTACAGCTATTGAACGCGGAAACAGTTCTTCGCGTGCGGACCCAAAAAGACACGCCAGCACATTATGGTGGCCGGATGCTGTTCTTGCCGGACGGTACTCTTTTAATTTCTACTGGAGATGGCTTTGAGTACAGGGAGGCCTCCCAGGATATTAAATCCGAGCTAGGAAAAGTTCTCCGGATTAACGGCGATGGAAGCATTCCTTCAAATAACCCCTACCAAGAAACTGAATCGGCCAAGATATGGACCTACGGTCATAGAAACCCGCAAGGTTTAGCCTTACAGAAATCAACAGGAACAATATATCTCCATGAACATGGACCTAAAGGAGGAGATGAGCTGAATATACTTACCGCTGGCTATAATTTCGGCTGGCCGGCTATCACCTATGGAATAGACTATAGTGGAGCTATTATTTCGCCCTTTACTGAAGCTCCTGGCATGGAGCAACCTGTACACTATTGGGTCCCAAGTATTGCACCATCGGGAATGGCATTTTACGAAGGCGATCAATTTCCTAATTGGAAAGGAAACCTATTCATCGGTGCGCTAGTAAATAAGGAAGTTCGAAGACTAAGCATCGATCAAGATAAGATTGTTAATGAGGAACCTGTTTTTCAAGAGACAGGACAAAGAATCAGAGATGTCCGAGTTTTTCCAGATGGATACATATATCTTTTAACAGACAGCGAAGAAGAAGGGCGATTGATCCGAGTAAAACCCAAATCACTATAGATTGAAATACAAGTTCACTTTTCTAACTTAAGTAAAAAATTTGCAGTAGCAAAAAGATCTTCATTGTCCAAATGTACCTGCCGCATCTCAGGAAAGCCTGGACGAATCTTGGTCGGCCTAGCAGTCTAGTCGGCAAAACCCTTCGCTTAAAAGCATTATTATTGGGTGTTCGTTGCCGATATAATAAATCATCTAGCTTACCAGATAGCAGCACCATCGAAACTTCTAATAAATCGCAGAGAATTTTTTATGGCACAGCACCCAATCCCTCTCAAAACACGTTTTTTCTATGGGGCAGGGGGTGCAGCCTATGCGACAAAGGAAGCTGCTTATATCTCATTTATCTTATTATTTTATACTCAGATTTTGGGCCTCGATGCGGCCGTAACAGGCGTGGTTTTAGCGATAGGGGTCTTGTGGGATGCCATTACAGATCCATTGGTAGGTGCCTACTCTGATAAATTAAAAAGTCGTCTAGGGCGACGACACTTCCCGATGGCTGTGGCAATACTACCAATGGGAGTTGGTTTTATAGGTCTATTTTCTCCACCTTATTTTATATCGGATTCAACCTACCTTTTACCGTGTTGGCTTCTATTTTGGTCTCTCTGGGTCCGCTCATTTGTGACGTTGTTCTCGATACCTCATTTGGCTTTAGCCACAGAAATTACAAATGATTATGAAAACCGAAGCGAGGTACTTGGTGCACGATTAGCCTGCATGTTTATGGCTAGCGTATTGCTTCCTGCTCTGGCTTTTGCATTTTTATTTGTTGAAGAAAATGGGATCGACGGTCGGTTTATCAAAGAGAATTACTACTACTACGGTATTATTTCCTGTGTGCTGGTTTGGTTGGTGGCCACAACAACTGTCTTAGGAACAAGGCAATACGTTAAAAGCTCTACTGTAGAAAAAGATTTGAATTCTAAGACTAGCCTCGCAAAGATGTGGCAAGACCTTAAATTAACATTAGATAATCAACTTTTTCGTGCTCTAATCGCCTTTGAAATTCCTTTTAGCATGGCATATGGGGTGCTAATTTCATTAAATATGTTTGCATGGACGTATTTCTGGCAGTTTAGCGCGGCACAAATATCCATCTTACTTTCTGTGCCTAGCCTGGTCGCGATCCTAATGGTTATGTTCTCACTAAGGCCATTAAGTAAGCGATGGGAGAAACATCAACAGGTCAAATTCTCAATGTGGATTTTGTTTTTAAATTGTCTATGGCTGTACCCGTTACGTTTGACCGATTTAATTCCGAGCACATCAGAGAGCCTTAGCTTCACTCTCAACTTGATGGTTATGCTGATCTTTATGTATTTCTTTCTCCTTCGCTCTATAAACGTTCAGTCAATTACCGTAGATGTCACCGATCTACACTTACTACGCCATGGTCAACTGCAGGAAGGTAGTTTCCTGAGTATAATTAATTTTTGCCAGAAATTTGCAGCCATTTTTGGACCAATATACGGCGGCTTTGCTCTTGACTATATCGGTCTGGAAAATCAGCTCGAGCCTAGTCAAGTCGGATATGAGAGCCAGATAGATCTAATAATTGCAATGGGCATAGGTGTAATACCTTTGACATTATTATCACTTTATTTGGGGAATAAAATTTTCTTCCCTCGAGAAGAAGTATTATCGATTCAATCTGCGTTAGAGGTAAAGAAAACAGCACTTTAATAAGAAGGTTAATTTCTAATGGATTATGATCTATTTGTCATAGGTGCAGGTTCGGGGGGGGTTAGAGCTGCCAGAATCGCATCTGATTTAGGAGCCAAGGTTGCAATAGCCGAGGACCTGTATCTTGGTGGAACGTGTGTAAATGTCGGCTGTGTACCAAAAAAATTATACGTTTACGCCTCAGAATTTCGAAACGCTTTTGAAGACGCTCAGCCATTCGGATGGTCGAACCAGTCAAGTTCTTTTGATTGGCGAAAACTTCGTGACAACAAGTCTAATGAAATAAAGAGGCTCAATACGATATATCAAAAGCTTTTAGAAAAATCGGGCGCTGAGATAATTAATGGTCGAGCCAAATTACTCGATTCAAATACAATCGAGGTCGATAGTAAGCTCTATAAAGCGGAAAAGATCCTAATCGCGACGGGCGGATGGCCATTCGTACCTGATTTCCCAGGGAGCGAATATACTATCACCTCAAATGAGGCTTTTGATCTAGAGGAACTGCCTAATCGTATTCTGGTAGTCGGCGGTGGTTATATAGCGGTAGAGTTTGCTGGCATCTTCAATGGCTTGGGCAGTAAAGTAACTCAAATTTATCGAGGCTCACTATTCCTGAGAGGCTTTGATAAGGATATTCGAAATCACTTAGCCAGAGAAATTACTAAAACTGGCGTGGATCTGCGTTTCGAGACGAACATCATTAAAGTCGAAAAACATAATGACGAATATCATGCCCATCTAGACGATGGAACGGTCCTTATTGTCGATTCGATTTTGTGCGCGACCGGCAGAAAGCCAAACTTACAAGGCCTTGGCCTCGAGAATGTTAATGTTGAGATTGGTCACGATGAGAAGTTAGTGATTGATGAAGATTTTAGCACTAATGAACCCAGTATTTTTGCTTTGGGAGATGTCGTTACCGGACCAGAACTCACACCAATCGCGCTCGCTCAAGGAATGCATTTTGCTCGTAAGCAATTTGGTAATTTGGAGGCCAAACTAGAGTACGGATTCATTCCAACCGCTGTATTTAGTCAGCCACCTATTGGCACGGTGGGTTTTACGGAAGACGAAGCGGAAAAAGAGTTTGAGGAATTTAGCGTCTATAAGTCATCCTTTCGTCCAATGAAAAATACTATCAGCGGCCGCAACCAAGAGACTTTCATAAAACTTATCGTCGAAAAAAAGTCCGACAGAGTCGTGGGGATCCATATGGTGGGGCCTGACGCAGGAGAAATTATTCAAGGTATGGCGATTGCGCTAAATGCCGGGGCAACTAAATCCGTATTTGATGAAACGATTGGTATTCATCCCACTACCGCTGAAGAATTTGTCACTATGCGCACTGTTTGGTCGGAATCCTGACAATGGAGTTTAGCGCTTGGGGAGCCATCCTGCTTATGTTTGTGGGGTTTGCTGCGGGGTTTTTAAATGTAATCGCTGGCGGAGGTTCTACACTATCAGTTCCCGTTATGATATTTATGGGGTTGCCAGCACCAATTGCGAATGGGACAAATCGCATAGCTATATTGGCACAAAATATTACTGCAGTAGTTACATTTTTTAGGCGTGGTTACTCCGATTTTAGGTTAAGTCTTTCACTAGCCATTTGTGCAATTCCAGGGGCAGTGGCCGGAGCACTCATTGGCGTTGAATTTCAGGGGATTTGGTTTAACAGAATGCTGGCGGTGATTATGTTTGGCATCATGTTAACAAACCATCTGAGTAAAAATCCGGCACCTAGCAAAAATATAGTGCCAAGTAGAATTCGACTCGTTATTGGTCACCTAATGATGACGGTAGTTGGGTTTTGGGGTGGATTTATACAGATTGGAGTAGGATTTCTGATTATGCCTATATTATCAGGTGTAATCGGTTTGGATCTGGTGCGAACCAATATGCACAAAGTTTTTATAATAGGAACATATACCGTGGTCGCTTTAGCAATATTTGCAAGTAATTTAGAAATACCTTGGATGATTGGCTTAGCTCTGGCATCAGGCAACATGCTAGGAGGTTACTTTGGTGCTCGAATAAGTATATCTCAAGGCGATCGATTTATTCGCATAGCGCTGAACGTTATTTTGGCATGCTTCATTGTGCGACTGCTTGTGATTACCTAGATCTATACACTTCCGGATTAACACAAAATGGCATTGGACGACCAGCAATGACAGCAACAGCATTTTCAACGGCAAGCTCAGCCATTCTTTTTCTCGTCAAAGAAGTGGCACTTCCAATGTGCGGAGAAAATACAACATTTTTTAGGTTTAACAATTTACTTTCGGGTAGGAGAGGTTCTGCCTCAAAAACATCCATTCCAGCGGCGGCTAAATGACCAATTTTAAGTGCATTGGCAAGTGAGGTCTCATCGACTATTCCACCTCTTGCAGTATTGATTAGTATTGCACCTTTTTTCATTGACATTATCCGTTCATGGTTAAAAAAGAGCAAAGTCTCACTTGTGCGAGCAATATGAATACTAACGTAGTCACTTTCGGCAAGAAGCTCATCCAGCTGGACTAGCTCCGCATGTTCAACATCCTTTTTTTGCGTCCGGTTCCACCCTAGGACGCGCATCCCAAATGCTTTTCCTCGCCGAGCGACCGCTGTACCAGTCTCACCAAGACCGACAACACCTAAAGTGGCGCCGTGAACATCCTTTCCCAGAAAAAAATCAGGAGACCACGGCATATCTGACAGCCATTGACCTTCTCGAACAAATTTATCTGCTTCCGGAATTCTTCTGGCGGCAGAGAGTAATAAGCCAAAGGCTAAATCTGCAGTTGTCTCCGCAAGCACTCCTGGCGTATTTCCAACAGGTATATTTCTATTAGTCGCTGCGGCCACATCAATATGATCTACCCCAACAGACATGCTAGAAATAAAATTAAGCTTTTCCTGGTTTTCTAATAAAGATCTCGTTATTTCGTCAGTAAGGAGGCAAATTATCCCATCGCTATCGCAAATTGATGAAAGTAGCTCAGGTGGGGTCATTGGCTTGGTACCTGTCCAAACCTCTAAATCGCAAATACCGCTCAAAGGGCGAAGTATATCTTCGGGGAGTCTATAGGTAACAAAAACACGTTTCAAAGACATAGCTATTTAAGAAAATGCTCTAACAAAAATCAATATTTTTTATCGGATCTAATTTAGATAATGAGTCCGCCATCGACAACTATACACTCACCATTCGTGTACTTCGATGCATCGGAAACCAGGTAGAGTATTGTGCCAGACATATCTTCCGGTTCAGCCGTTCGTCTCAAAGGAATGGACTGGATAGCTGTTTCATAAATTTCATTATGCTCAAATAATGCGCTGGCAAACTTTGTTCTAGTTAAACCGGGCAATATAGCGTTACACCGAATGCCTAAAGGGCCGCATTCCTTAGCAAACGCGCGAGTCATGTTCACAATCGCAGCTTTTGTGATGGAATAAACACCTTGCATCGGCCCTGGTTGGATAGCCGCTATTGAAGCCGTATTAACAATTACACCTCCATTGTTCTCTCTCATCAATTTTCCAGCTTCAACAGACATAAAAAAATATCCGCGAACATTTACATCAACAGTCTTTGTGTAAGCACCAAGATCAGTATCCAGGATATGGCCAAAATACGGATTGGCAGCGGCATTGTTAATTGAGATATCTAGTTTTTCATGTTTGCTGCGAATGTGGTTGAATAGCGACTCGATGTCTTCCATGCTCCCGGCATGACATGCAAAAGCCTCTGCGCTACCACCGGCCTCCCTTATTGAGGACGCAACAACTTCACAGCCTTCTTGTCTTCTGCTAGATACTATTACATGCGCTCCCTGCTCTGCTAATAACCGCGCTGCAAATTCTCCAATCCCTCGACTTGCACCACTAATTAACGC
>CAJXCR010000078.1 GCA_913051825.1 uncultured Halieaceae bacterium | reverse complement strand
AATGGAAGCAACTGGCATTAGTTGATTTCCCGTTTTATTAGATTTAATTCGATCCTTACTTCTTCTGGAGTCATAATTGCAACGCCCATGTTCTCGATAATCTTTCTCGCCTTCTCTACAAGTTGGGCGTTAGTAGCAAGGGTTCCTCGCTCAAGCCACAGGTTGTCTTCTAGACCCACGCGCACGTTCCCTCCACTTAATATTGCAGCAGCGACATATGCCATTTGGTGTTTACCGAGAGAAAAAGCAGAATGTATCCAGTTTTCCGGGAGATTATTTACCATCGCCATAAAGGTATTTAGATCGTCTGGAGCACCCCAAGGTATTCCCATACACAATTGAACCATCACTGGGTTATCTATCAATCCCTCTGATGCCAGATTTTTCGCTAGCCACAAATGACCTGTATCAAAAGCTTCGATTTCGACTCGTATTCCTAATTCTTGCATTAATTTTGCCATCGCTCGAAGGGTTCCTGGAGTATTTGTCATTACATAGTCAGCCTCTGCAAAATTCATGGTACCGCAATCTAGTGTAGTGATTTCGGGCAGACAGGCTACAAGATGTTCAACTCGTTCAGATGCTCCAACTAGATCAGTGCCTTCCGCCAGTGGCAGAGGTTTTTCTGAAGAACCCAAAACAAGATCGCCTCCCATGCCAGAGGTTAAATTTATTACAACATCAACCTCTGATTCTCGAATAGCCTGAGTGACTTGACGATAAAGAGCGACACTGCGCGAGGGTGTTCCAGTTTCCGGGTCCCTAACATGGCAATGTACTATCGCCGCACCGGCCTTAGCGGCATCTATGGCAGCATTTGCAATCTCTGTAGGTGACCTAGGGACATGCGGACTTCTGTCTTGTGTGCTCCCTGATCCAGTTATGGCTGCCGTGATGAATACTTTCTCACGAAGTTTTAGAGGCATTTTTTGCTCCCATTGCAGTTGAGCTATTTATTTTTGATCGCTCTGTTCATTATTCTTGCACACGAAAGAATTTCATCGCGATCAATATAAATTCCTCTTAGGTGCCTAGACCCGCTTCCATCGAAAGCATTTCTACCATGCAATATTCTGCGGTTATCAAAGCATACGACATCTCCAGGTTCGAACGGAAATTGGATTTGAAATCTGCTATCTGAAGCCAGTTTATACAATCTCTGCATTGCCGAGTATGCCCTTGGGATATTTTTCTTTGGCATGTCTGGAAAGGCTCGCACTGGATAAAACGCCCTTAATGTAAGAGGTCTTCCAAACTCAGCTAATTCAATGATCGGTCCAGACCAGCGATGATCTATACCTGGACCCCGATTAAAGAAAATCCAATTGCATGTGGTTAAAATTTGGTAATCCTCGGGCCAATCAGCTTTTAAGGTTTCTACTACCGCATAACCATCTGTCATTGTTGATTCACCTCCGCGAGTTTCATTTTTCAAACAGTGCAAGAATTGAAATCCGGGCGGTGTTTCTCTCGTAGGAAGATCAGTGTGAGGACTAAGGGCCAGTGATGTGTTTGCAGTTGAATTTGTATCGGCACTGCCAGCAAGTTTTACGTCAGCTTTTACGTCCCAGATTCCTCCAAAGTTAGTGGAACGAATTGGTCCGACTGCTTCAGATATCTCGTTTAAAAAATTAACATCATCTGGAGCATTTTGAAGCTTGGCTAGGCCTTTACCTATCAGCGTGTTAATCCATTCCTTCTTTGATTTTTGACATTCTAGAATTTTCTTAGCATCAAATCTGCTTGGTGCGCTGAATTCTTCTGATGTCCAGGTTGCAATTTCAGGCGTGAAGGAATCAACGGTGTGCTGATTAAGAGCAATATGTCGCAGCCAGCCCGGATGATAACTTGCATTCAACCCATCAGACTCCCATGTGATAATTAATGCTCCCTCATCCGTGATTTCAACCTTGTTAAATTTAATATCTCGGCAGAAATGTTTTGGCTCGAAAATCCCTTCACGGGTTGCCTCGTCTATTCCTCCTGCTCCAATAGCATTTTCCCTAAGCCACAGGACGTAGCAACTGAGAGAAATATTGTCACTCCAATGTAAATGCAAGAAATTTTCTGATTGATCGACGGAGACAATTGGATCCCATGGATAATCATAGAAGTCAGGAGCCAAAATCTTGGAGCTTGCATCTGTACTAGTCATTTTCATTAATTTTTATAATCAAGCTCAGGAACACCTAGTAAAAATAACGTGTTACGAAAGCTTATTATAGTCTTAATGCCTTAACCAGTGTTCTCTTGTCGAGTTACTAAATTCTAATCTCTGAGTTTTCTTCAGTCATTTTAAAAAGTAATTCTGACAAGTGAGATGGAGGGAGTCCAGGGAGAACCGCGACCTCTATTTCCCCAAGGGTATTCAATATAAATGTACTGTATCCATGGTTGATTTGTTGATTTTCTCCATGATGCCTTTCCCTTTTAGGTAAAACTCCATAGTGGTTTACTAGTTCCGCCAGAGTTTCAGAGTCTCCTGAAATTCCAGTAAACGAAGGATGAAAGTTTTTTAGGTACTTTGCTATTACTTCGGGGCTATCTCGTTCGGGATCTACGGTTAAAAATATTGGTTTTACTAACCTAATGTCTTCTTTCATTTCACTTAGTGCGATGGATGCGCGAGCCATTTCTGTTGGGCAAATATCTTCACAATTAGTAAAACCGATAATTAGAAGCACTACTTTCCCTTTTAACTGATCGACCGAAAAGTGTTCTCCTTGATGATCTACTAACTTTTCCTCTGCAGCTGTGGTAAATGAAAATATTGCTAGAAGACAAATAAAAGCTAACTTTCCTAAAAATTCTGATCCTCTGTTAATTGTCATCAGATCTCATTAACCATGACTATTGCCTTCATATTCCAACATCTCCGACTACTTCATTCGTGGCTTCTGATACAAGTTCTCTTACATTACTTCCGGTCAGTGTATCTAGAAATGACGTTAAATCCGATATTTCCTGTTGAGTCAAATTAAGTGGCTGGATTAAAGGGTCTAAAAGAGGATTAGAGATGCCTCCGCCATTATAAAATTCTACTACCTCCTTGAGAGTAGATATTGAACCGTTATGCATGTATGGCGATGTAAGTGCGATGTTTCGTAGGGTGGGCGTTCTAAACTTCCATCGATCCTCGGGATTTTGGGTGATTGCATATAAACCAAGGTCTGGCTTGATGGGGCCACTGACGGATTTAATAATGTCATAATCTACCTCTGTAAAGACTCCCGGAGCTAATTGTACAGTTTGTTTCTTTTGCTTGTGAGGTATAGAACGCAAATATCCAACCCCAGTATTTCTCATTTTATAATCACTAAAAAGAGCATCTTCTTTACCGAGGACGTGACAGCTGGCACAACCAGCTTTACCGACGAAAAGTGCAAAGCCTCGTTTCTGATTAGGCTGAAAAGCATCCGCTTCCTTTCCAAAATACCAACGATCAAATAAGGAACTACCGGAATTAAGACTATTTTGATAAGACGCGAGAGCATCTCCAATAGCTTCCATCGAAATCTTCGAATCTCCGAACGCTGAAAAGAAGAGAGGTGGATAATCTGGTATAGATCGAATCCTGTTTAGCACGTAACCAACAGAAGGATTTCCCATTTCATTTTTATCTAACAGAGGAGACCAGATCTGTTGAGAAAGAGAGTCCTCCCTTCCGTCATGAAAAAGATTTGGAGAAAACCCAACATTAAACAGGCTTGGTGCATTGCGATTAAGTGTCCTACCTTCAATACCAACGGAAGTGGCTAGTTCGTTATTGGTAAAACCCTGTTCAGGTATATGGCACATGGCGCATGACATAGTATTGTTAAGAGATAGCCTGCGATCTAGAAATAATCGCCTGCCAAGGTAAATTTTTTCTTCTAATTTAAGATCTTTCTCGAGTTTGTGTGGAGGCAGCCCTAGGGTTGATATAATTCGTGTGGTTTTGGGTGGGAGAGTTAATTTATTTTTCTCCTTTAGGGGGCTAGATTGAGATTTAAAATTTTTATTTTCGTATCCTTCTCTTACATCGCCGGGTCCCAGTTGCGTAGATTGTGTAAGAAATATTTCCTCTCTCGATTTCTCTGGAGATATCTCGCCATTCTTTAATAATGTAAGTAGATCGCGATATATGATTTCTGAATGCAGGTAGGGCACGCTGTAAATATTCCGAATTCTCTTTTTTGGATCAATAAGGAAAACCCGTAATATATGGATCAGTTCTTCAGTATTAGATCCATCTATAAAGCGCTTTCTTTGAACATCTTGGTTATATGCTTCGAGAATAGGAATCAGCTCTGTCTCTGAAGATGAGGTCAGGAAGTCCCATGACCCTGTGCTATTGGTTATAGAAAAATTTGCTGCGTACTTTTGTATAACACTTGGCGTGTCTCGAGCTGGATCAAAACTGAGGCTCACAAGCTTCAGGTTGTCGGCTAGAATAGAATCAACTTGCATATTTCGTTTTAGTTGATAAAACACGTAAGCAGTCAGAGGGCAGCCGTTTACGTCTGCACAAGATGCATACATAAAGCTTAATAAGGCATAATTTTCCCCAAGAGCTGAATGCAGGCTGACCGTCTCTCCTGAGTCCGTTAGAACCATTCCATCGCCCGCCATTCCTAGGCTAGGTAGTGAGTAAGTTCCTGGATCGGGTAAAAGGAATGGAGTATCCCCATAACCAGGTGCTAACCTTTGCGCTATAGCACTACCGACATGAATACTTATTATCAAGCTAAGAAAAAGGCTAGACGTAATAAACGAACTCGTCTTGAGAGCCAATTTTTTCATCTCCTAGGGAGCGCCCTACTAGGACTTGCGAAAATTACTCAGTAGTTGCGACCAGAGAGCGCTCCGAATCTTTACTCGTATTTTTATAGGCACTTTGATATAAAGAATGTGCTCCAAATCGCATTTGATGGGGGCGCCCGAGTTTCATTTCATTAAAATCGATCACAAATTGTTCGACCAATTCTTTTCCATTCCATTGGTACGCTTTAAAGAATTGTTCGTTTTGATCGCCTTTTTTGTCCCAATTTGCTAACAGGGAAGATGTGTAATATGCACGCTTCCCATCCCAGCTTTGTGAGACCATATTAACCTGGCTACCAATCTTTTTTTCATAGATTTGGACAGGCTTATTAGGGTCGCTAAGATCAAATAATCGAGTCTTTCCATCCATGAATGTATTTACCCAAAGGGCGGAATCATCTGACATTATTGAAATGTCTACGGGTAGAGGAATGTCAGCAGGATTGCCTATATCAGCGATCGGTTTTGCATCCCATATACCATTGTCGCCCTCAAAAATCATCCAAATCTTAGATGTCAGCGCGGTAGTTGTGAGACACCAATTGTGCTCTGTTTTCCATGCGCATCGAACTTCTAGAGGTGCTCCAGGTACATCTAGTACTCTTTTCGCTTTTCGAGTGTGGAGATCCCAAACAACAGCCGTATTTCCGAATCGTTTCATTGCTTCTGGATCTGAAAGCATTTTGCCAAAATCCATCATATAGTTTGTCCATCCAGTAAAGGATGAAGAGACCATAGTATTGAGTCGAGGAAGTGCACGAACATCATATCCATAACCATCAGCAAACTGTCCCGATTTTATTGCGCCTTGCAGATTGCCATCCGTTGGCATCCAATAAGTAGCAATATATTCACCATCGTTAGTGTATTCGACCATCCCTGTTCTTCCTCCATTATCGGTATTATTGGATAGTCCGGTTACAATCATTCTTCCTGCTAGGGCATAGGTAGTGTGTGGTCCTACAACACCTCCACTGCGCGCCACAAAGTCATCAATTGTCTTGTGCAATCTTGGTTTTCCAGGATCTGTGTGCACGTCAAAAATAAAAATTCGATTAGTATCGAGCCCACCTGCCCATAGATATTTCCTGTCATCTGATAACCCGGAATGATGTGCTTCGTTGCGACCACCCACTGATAATGTTTCGATTACCGTTCCATAGTTATCTGAATCGGGATTAACATCGATGGTTACGAGTTTATCTTGCTCGTCCCCTAATCCTTCTTGTCCAAGAGTCCAGACGTAAACGAAATCTTCCTGCCCTTCGATTTTTGCCATATAAGGAGATTGGCATGTCTCATCTGCGAGAAGAGACATTCCAGGCAGTACCAACAGGATAATCACAATAGAACGAATAAAGTGAGTTTTCATTTTTCTTCCTCTCAAGGTTATAGACAGCAAATTTTCTCAGTATCAGATCTCTTTACTAGATTTGGTGAGCCATTCTCTCCCTTTAAGCATGGCATCCCAATAGATTTTTGGTAAAACATCTTTCTTTAGTATCCAAGCGAGTCGCCCAGGCTGCAGACCATTAATTAGCCACGTTGGAAATGTAGGTATTATTTTTCCTCCATAACCAAATTCAGCTAATACAATTTTTCCATGTTCTACTGTAAGCGGGCAACTTCCATATCCGTGGTAATAGCGCTTTTCTCCACTCTTTTGCATCGATGCAATTAGGTTATTAGCTAATATCGGTGCTTGTGTCCTTACTGCAGCAGCGGTCTTCGCATTTGGTGCGCTAATAACATCTCCAATTCCGAAAATATTATCAAATTTATTGTGTTGCAAGTCGTGTTGATTTATATCTAGCCAGCCACCATCATTTGCTAAAATACTTTTCGCTATTATGTCTGGGGAAGCCTGGGGTGGGCAGACGTGAAGCATGTCGAATTTTTGCTCTTTTCGAATAATATTTCCAGTGTCATCAGTTACATCAAACCAAGCTGTTTTCGCAGAGCCATCGACCGCAACAAGATTCTGATTAAAGCACAGATCTGCTCCATACTGATTAACATACTCCATGAGCGCTGGCACATAGTCGCTCACTCCGAACAAAGCTCCACCGGCGTTATGGAAAGCTACATTTATGTTGGTTAGCACTCCTTGATCCTGCCAGTGAGAGCAAGAAAGGTACATAGCTTTCTGTGGCGCTCCTGCGCATTTTATTGGCATGGGAGGCTGAGTAAATATGGCTGTTCCTTGACGTAGATTTTTTACCAGTTCCCATGTGTAAGGGGCCAGATCGAATCTATAATTTGAGGTGACGCCGTGATTTCCTAGACACTCCTCAAGCCCTTCGACCATATCCCATTTTAGAGTCAATCCAGTAGCAACTACGAGATACTCGTATTCCCATGTGCTTCCATCAATCAGATTAACTATATTGTTTTCAGGGTCAAAAGATTTGACAGATGAACGTATCCAATTGACTTTATTAGGAAGCACTGACTCAGTGGTTCTTTCCGTTTCAAAGGCATCAAATATTCCCCCGCCAACCATGGTCCATCCTGGCTGGTAGTAGTGGTGGTCACTCGGTTCTATAAGAGTTATTGACAGGGAGCTATCGCGTTTCAAAAGGCTTGCCGCTGCTGCAATTCCGCCTGAGCCCCCTCCGATAACTAGTACTTGCGAGAAATTACCATTCGACATCCTTTTCCTCCAGTGGTTTTAGGTATATCCCTCCTCTTGTATAACATTCACCAAGTTTCTTCTGCAAGATAAAAGCGATTTAACATTGTTCACGCCTTCATGAGAAAAACTGGTTATCCAAGCGGGATCGTCTAGTGCTAGATTGCTGTCAAAAATAAATGATCTGAGAAGATTCTGTTTTTTTCTTTATAAAAAAGTAGTCATTTAGTGACTAGGAGCTCTCCACGGGGCTGTTAGATATTAAACAATAGTAGAATAAGTTTGGAATGAAACCTTGAATAAAAAAAAGGCCATAGGATATTCGTCTCAGCATGATGTTATATCATTCACTTCCAAGCGGTACGAGTTTTCGCCCTATCGAGAGCGATACCCGAATCAAGATATAACCTATGGCCTCTATTCTGATCGTTTCTATCCTCTTGTTGTAGCAGACGAGGATTTATTGGCAGACTATTGGTCTTTGCGCAAAGGAGCGATGCTTTACGACGTTCCTGAAAAACCAATGGAATTCATTGGACCCGATTCCACAAAACTTCTAGAGAAATTATTTACTCGAAAAATTTCCGATCTTAAGCCGTTTAGGGCTCGTTATGCGCTCGCTTGTACTCATGCCGGTACGGTTCTGATGGACGGAGTGCTAATGAGGCTTTCAGATGATCATTTTTGGTATGTAAAGGCTTCTGGGGAGTTTGATGCTTGGGTTAGAGCAAACCAATATGGTCTTAATGTAACTTATCAAGATTCCAAATCTTGGGTTTTACAGGTTCAGGGACCGAAGGCATTAGAAGTGTTAAAGCGAGCTTCAGATGACGGATTATCGGACGATTTTGGATATTTTCATGTCGGTTGGTTTCGATTTGCTGGACAGAAAGTTCTGGTTTCTCGGACTGGTTGGACCGGTGAGCAGGGTTTCGAGATTTATAGTCAACCAGGAACTGATCATTTAGATTTGTGGGATCATATTCTAGCTTCAGGAAATTCAGTCGGTCTGCGTTTTGGTAGCGTAGGGTCAATGGGAATCAGACGCATGGAGGCGGGCATTTTAGATAATGGAGTTGATGTAGATCAGTCTTTAAACCCTTATCAAGTGGGGCTTGGATCATTCGTTGATTTAGAAAAAACTGATTTCATAGGTAAAAAATCTCTCTTGTCGGCATCAAAGCGTCTTCAGATGTTTGGAGTCAAATCTGAGGGTGATTCTCTTTTTGCTGGACTTGAGCTAACGAGCGAGGGTCAAACCGTAGGTAAAGTCATCAGTGGTGGATGGTCTCCAACATTGGAAAGAGGCATTGGATATATGCGCCTTTCAAAAGGTACAGGGGAAAATGTGAAATGGCTAGATCGTCATTTAACATATTTTGATAGATCGGGTTACGAACAAGAATGTGTGCTTGTAGAACTTCCTTTCTTCGATAAGGAAAAGCTCTTGCCAAGAGGATTCGAAAGTCCCGAAGCTTATTTGTCAAACTAAACCGCTTATGACAAGCGGACGCCTTGATTTTTTAGCGATTTTTTAAGTTCTGCTAAAGGCACCTCATCTAGATTTTTGTTTAAGCTGCTGGAAAGGGCCGCAGCCACTCCAGCAGCTTGGCCAGTGACTGTGCAACACATCATATTTCGTGTTGATGCATGACTAGTTTTGTCTCCTCCAGTTATTCTCCCCGCCGCAATAAGGTTTTCGATCTTTTTTGGCAATAACGTACGATATGGAATTTGGTAGTAACGACCAGTCGTTGGAAGAACAAGAGTTCCGTAGCCATCGATAAATTCTGGAAAGATCCCGATGCTATCTTCAAAGCGACCTTGGTGAGCAACATCGTTAGCGGTCATATTGTATACAGCATCTATTTTTCTGGTGTCTCTTATACCGAGTGTCATACCAAAATTGCGCAGTTTCGCTTTTTCGCATCCTGGGTTAAATGATTTCAAGGCTTCTATCGCCATCATCGCCTGTCGTCTTCCTTCAATTTCGCCATTTGTAAGATCTGAGGGATTAGTACCATCCAAATTCTGCAAATGAACAAGGTTTAGATAGGTTAAATCACCGGCGTCGTGTATAGCTCCCCAAGTTCCACCAATAGTTTTTAAACCTTCGGGGATCATTCCGGCTTCCTTTGCTTTATCAAATGGTTTTTTCAGATATGGAGAGAATAATTTGTCTTCTTTTCCAGTGGTTTTAATCTGCCAGCCAACACTGTTCCAATCGCTATAAGTTTGTGGATCTTCCTTTACGTTCTCTATAAATTTTTGCTTATTCACACCAGACATTGAAAACATAACCGATACGCCAATCATTTCTTCAATAGGGTTCTTTGTTGTTGGTGCGCCGGATCTAAAGCAGATATCTGCATCACCCGAGGCGTCCACGATTCTGTCGGCGAGAATCGCTTCCCTCCCGGCTTTACTTTCGGTAATTACACCCTTTATGGTATTCCCTTCCATAACTGGAGCAACGCACATTCTATGGAGCATAGCTTCAATGCCAGCCTCACAAACCATTTTGTCAGCCACATACTTAAACGCTTCTCCATCAATGGCATGGCTTTTCGATTGCGGCTCGGGGATGGCTGCACCCATAGATTTGGCGCGTTCCTCAAACTCGATGCCTATCCCTTCGCTGTCCACGGTATTTTCATGCCTATACCAGGCGAATCCTTCCACACCCACAGCAGTTATATTCCCTCCAAAGCAGCCATATCTTTCCACGAGACAGACGTCGACACCGGTTCTGGCGGCAGCAATTGCGGCGGCTAGACCTCCTGGGCCAGAGCCTACTACTAAAACATTTGTCTTGTGAATGACCGGTGTTTCTCTAGCTTCTTCAAAGATGATCAATTAGGCACTTTCCAGAAAATTAAATTATTAAGTTTCAGTCTAATACTCAATTAAAATAAATCATAGTTCAGTCCAATTTAGAGACGAAAATTTTTTACTTGTCATTTGCCCTATGACAGGAGCATAGTCATTAAAATGATAAAAAATTCATTAAGATCCTAAATTGAAATTCAAGCAGATTCCAACCATTGATTTAACACCATGGAAG
>CAJXCR010000077.1 GCA_913051825.1 uncultured Halieaceae bacterium | reverse complement strand
ATCGAGAATACCGCTCAGCTTGTGGAGAACAAGACAGCAATTAACGAACGTCGTAAGTCGATTTTAGAGAACCATGAAAGGATTTCAAAAAATCGAGATAGCATCTATAAGTAGCGGGATCTTGGTTTTCCTCGGTCTCCTTATTGGTTTTTAGCGGAATTTATTTTACCCATATATGAGCTAGTTTGACATGGGGGGCCTTTTTGCGATCGTGGTAGTGATGGATCCGGTGACTACGAGTGCCGCGCCACATAAAGACAGTAATGTTATTGGTTCGGCATTTAAGTTGGAGAGTGGGGCGACTAGCTGAACAAGACCTATTGTCATTAGTGGGGTTGTAGCAACTACGGCACTTACTCGAGACATCTCTACATGAGCAAAAGCTTCAGAGAAACAACTGTAAGTGATCAGAGTGTTAATGCCGCAGAACAACAAAAGCAGCAGCTCAAATTTATTAAGACTAAGTAATCCAGGTAAATCGCTAAACGGAAGAAAAAGAATCGATCCTATCCAATAAAATATCATCATTGTTTCTTGAGCAGTGAAAGTTTTAAGCAAATATTTCAGGGTGATAGCATAACCGGTAAAGCACAAGGCCGATATAGAGACTATAGAAAGTCCGGCACCATAAGTACCTAAGTCAGCCAGGTGATGTGTGATGCGATGGTAGAAGAATAGGACTAGCCCTATCGCAAAAAAAACAAAGCCAAGCCATTGAGATTTAGAAAATGGCTCTTTAAAAATATAGATTCCTGCTAAGAGCAAGCTTATAGGCGCAAGTTGAATCATTACTTGTGCGCTGTCTGCACTAGTCTTTTCTAAGCCCAGGATGTAAAAGCCGTAATTTCCAGCCAAAAGTACTCCAGATGTTATTAAAATAATTACATGTTTAGAGGTTAACTTTTCAGATAAATTATTAAATGTGCCGTTCAAAAATAGATATGGGGTCAGTATTATCGCGGGCAAAAAATATCTAAATAAAGTGATGGTTTGGAAATCAACGGTTTCTAGCAATATCTGCAAGATCACGGGCAAGATCGCCCACATCAATGCGGCGATCGATGCCAAGGTTATTCCTAATCTCCAACGACCTGAAATTTTTTTCACGGTGATTCACCCTTCATTTGATTGCTATACTCTGAGGCTTTAGATAGCCATATTAATTAGCGATTGTTAACTTTCTCAGTCATCAGGGTTCTTGAGCTCGTAGGGCTCGGGAAATGAAGATGATCGGGTCTATTTAGTCATGCATTTCTTTATCTTGTTTTCTATACGTTTCTGCTTACTAAATATAAAAATTTTCCTTCTCTTCGAAGGTATAAAGATGCGTTAGTCGACATCATTTTATCAGAAGAATTATAAAAATATGTTTCCATTGACTCATACTAAGGATAAAGTCTGAATTTGTCCTAACCGGTTACCCTGAGGTCTATATATAAAAATGCATTTGGATAATTTTTAGAGAGACGTTCCACGATGATTTCACGTCGTAACTTCCTGCTCTCATCAGGAGTGCTTAGTGCATCAGCAGCTGGCCTTTGTGCTTCCCCCAATAAGGCGGGACTGGAGAGAAGAAGTAACTATTTGACTGATTTGAAAGCTGATGAATATCTTTTTGCTCGAGAAAGATGGTTGGCTGATGGTAATGCAAATAGATTTTTAGGTTATCCGCTTAACTTGAACTTTCCCTCAGAGTCTTTTTTCAAGTGGAGAGAGGAGCTTTACAAAACTAATCTTGGGAGATTGCCAGGTAATAATGTTGGAGATCCATTCAGCGGAAAGGGAATTGATAATTCTAGCCACGATTTAGAATCCGATTTGGTTAGGAGATTTGCTTCGAGATTTGGATTCACTGCGAATAATGCTTGGGGATTTGTTTCAAACAGTGGAACAGATAGCAATATGCATGGTGCTTACATGGGCCGCAGTCTTCTAAAAAATCGTACAGGAATTTTACCTAGGGTCTATTACACAAAAGATTCACACTACTCTATTCAAATAATTCGTGACTTGCTTGGGCTGGAGGAGGTTTTAGTGGAGCCCAATTCCGATGGGAGTATGAATGTAGATGATCTAGAGTTAAAGCTATTAGAAAATAAAATGGCACCAGTGTTATTGATTGCCACTCTTGGAACGACCTTTAAAGGCGGAATTGATGATATTGATGCAATAAATTCGAAGCTCTCTGGAATTGATTCCTATGTCCATTTAGATGCGGCGTTATTTGGTGGTTACTTGCAGGCATTACCTTTTTCGACGCATATGCAGCATATAACCCAAGGTAAAGTGAGATATGATTCAATTGCAGTGTCCTTTCACAAGTTTTTTGGTTATCCCTCAGTAGCAGGTTTGTTTATTACAGGACGAACTACTTTTGAGTCCTTTCGTGATGTTTTCGCTGCTGTTCATGATCCTGCGTATATCTCACACATTCCTGGAACTATAACTTGCTCTAGAGATCCGGTGAAACCGGCCGAGCTTCATTACTTTACCCACAAGGAGTCCCTGTTACAGCAGCGTAGAGAGGCTCGAATGGTATTAGATAATGCAGATTACCTTCATTCAGAGATGCGCTCTCATTTTTCAGGCCTCAAGGCTCGAAGAGTGGATGAGAATTCAAATATTGTCTATTTTAATAATGAGATTTCTTATGAATTGGCAACGAGATGGAATCTTGCCACCATGGCTGAGTCAGCAACCCATGGCAGATCGATGGCTCACGTCGTGGTAATGCCACATGTGAATAAGCTTCTTCTGGACGATTTTCTCACTGATTTGGAAAAAGATTTAAAACCAGCGTAGGGATTATCAATAGATGTCGGATAGATTATTAAACAAGGTTGCAGTAATAACTGGTGGTGCTTCGGGTCTCGGTTTGGCGACCGCCGCTCGTTTTGTTGAAGAGGGCGCTAGTGTCGTAGTAACCGATATAGATGAAGATCGGTTAAACGGTGCGTTTGGGAATATTAGTAACATTAAACCGATGGATCGGCGTTACCAAGATGTGACGAATGAACTGGGCTGGAATCAGTTAATTGAGTATGTTTTAGCTGAATATGGTTGTCTCGATATATTGGTGAATAATGCAGGCATCGTGATTAGAGGGACGGCTGAAGATACGACCATTTCAGATTGGAGAAAGACGCAAGAAGTTAATTTAGATGCGGTTTTTATGGGTACTCGTGCGGCGATAGGTGCTATGAAACCGTCAGGTGGATCTATCGTGAATATTTCATCTATTGAAGGCTTGGTAGGTGAAGCCACTGCGGCAGCATATAATGCAAGTAAGGGAGGTGTTCGGATTTTTACAAAATCCGCAGCTCTGCACTGTGCATCCCAGAATTATCGTATTCGTGTTAACTCCATTCACCCTGGTTTTATTAGAACACCTATGATTGATAATGCATTGGCGACAATGCCTTCAGACGAGGTCGAAGCACTTCTCTTAAGAATGGAAAATGAAATTCCTCTTGGTTCAATGGGGGACCCTGAAGATATAGCCAATGGCTGCCTCTATTTAGCCTCAGATGAATCTAAATACGTTACGGGGTCAGAGTTAGTCATTGATGGCGGATATACTTGCCGATAAGTTAATAATATCTATCTTGGCTACATTAAGCAGCTTAAGTTTTATTAAAAGATCAATTAATTCGTTTTTGAAACCTGATGGTGACACCGGATAAATCATAGCCCCCATTAGGGTTTTCTAGCCCAGCATTAGATACATGCATTATATTATATCCTAGAAAAAACTCCCCGACTGCAGTATCTAAGGAGTATCCGATTCGGCCAGTTTCGGTAAAGGTAAATCCCTTTGCTTGGCGTTCCGATTCCTCTTCTAGATATGCGATACCAAGGCCCGCGGATAATTCTAAGTGCCCTCGTTCAGATAATTTTTTGCGTGCAACAATGACACCCTCAATGCCAGCCAGTATAAAGTCAATGCCTTCAGTGAATTTTTCTCTGCGTTCTAAATAATTTGGTTCTTCCTCTTTTATATAAAGAGGATCATTGAGTTCATGTTCATACCAATTGATATTTGGCTCCAATCCCCAATGGAGATCCCATCCTTTAACTTGCCAGCTAGTAGAATTAAAATGGACACGCAGAGCGACAGTATCGTGCTCATAATTAGAATTGCTACTTTCAATAAAAGATAAACTAAAGCCAGAAAGCTTAGGTGATAAAGTGCTAGCTTGCACAGAGCCGCCGAAAATAAAAATTAGCAGCAGTAAACTTGGACAAAAAAGTCTCATTATTTGAACCTATGTTTGTTAAAAATTCCCTCTCACGAATCGATAAAGGTCCTTTGTACAGTGGTATTGTACTTCTAATAAAACCTTGAGAGCTAGTTTTTTACGAGTATGCTGTGATATGGAGAATTTCTAACTTTCACCAGATTGCAACTAGTGGTAAGGTTTTCAGATAACTTGAAAACAAACTTTAATTGCTAATTTGTGCGTAATCTTGTCACTAAAATAGGTGGAGTTTATTAAAGGCTGTTAAGGTTGATCTTGGGGTCTTCGAAAGTGACGCTTATGGTCACCGGGTCAGGTCGGGAACGAAGCAGCCCAGCTATAAATTGTTAGCTTATCGGATGTGCTCCAAGATCAACCACCATTTTTTTTATTGGTAGCTTATTAACCAGCGTCGCATTGTCTTATATGTGTTCTCTATTAAAAGTATGGCGGTATACGGAGCTAATCTTAAATGTCCTATCATGTTTTAGCGAGAAAATGGAGACCCCAATCATTTAAAGAGATGGTGGGTCAGGAACATGTTCTTAGACCGTTAATAAATGCCCTAGATAATGAGCGGCTTCACCACGCGTATTTGTTCACTGGGACTCGTGGTGTAGGCAAGACAACGATAGCGCGTATATTGGCCAAATGTTTAAATTGTGAATCTGGGATTAGTTCTTCTCCATGTAATGAATGTAGTTCATGCGTTGAAGTCTTGGAAGGCCGCAGTGTTGATGTCTTGGAGATTGACGCCGCTTCTAGGACAAAAGTTGAAGATACTCGAGAGCTCCTAGAAAATGTCCAGTACAGACCTGCAAGATCGACTTTTAAGATCTATTTAATTGATGAAGTGCATATGCTTTCAGGGCATAGTTTCAATGCGCTGCTAAAGACTTTAGAAGAACCTCCTCCTCACGTTAAATTTCTTCTTGCGACCACCGAGCTCCAAAAACTACCGGCCACGGTTCTTTCCAGGTGTCTTCAGTTTTGTCTTAAAAACATGCCGCAAGATCAGATTATCAGCCATCTTAAAAAGGTTCTGAGTTCCGAAAACATAAATTATGAAGAATCAGCCTTATTTGATTTGGCTCGTGCCGGCGCTGGCAGCATGCGTGATGCGTTGAGTTTAACTGATCAAGCGATCTCATTTGGCTCAGGAGAAGTGTTGGCTAAAGATGTACAAATCATGCTGGGTGCGGTTGAGCGACAAAAGATTTTGATGCTCCTGGAAGCTGTTATGGAAGAGAGCCCAAGAGAGGCACTAAAGATCATAGAGCAGATGTCTGAAAATGCACCCAACTTTGAGTTTGCTCTAGACGAGCTAACTTCTCTGATTCATGCCATTGCAGTTACTCAAGCTGTACCTGACATTGATAACCAATATCTAGAGCATGTGGATTATATAACTTCTATGGCGGAGAGGCTTGCACCCGAGGATGTCCAACTTTTTTATCAGACGGCTATAAACGGCAAGCGCGATTTAATTTTTGCTCCGGATATGCGAGTCGGTTTCGAGATGATAATTCTTCGAATGATCGCGTTTAGACCGCAAGGGGTCATTGATGAAAACCATAAAATAGCAAATCTGCAAAGCGAGTTCGATAAAGAAGGGGCTGCTGAAAAAGAAGCAGACTCATCCGCAATCAAGTCGTCGCCGTTGACGCAAAACTCGCGTAAAGTGCGCCTGCAGAATAAGTTAGATACTCCTCATTCAAGTTCTTTAGACTGGAATAAAATTTTTGTGAATTTAGAGCTCTCAGGAATATCATATAACATAGCGTCACACTGCGCGTTGGTGGGGTTCGATGATAGTCGTCTATCACTCATATTAGATAAAGAGCACGCTAACTTATTCAAAGAGCGACATTTAAAAATAATCGAAGATTCACTCAGTGCTTATTTTAAAAAAGAAATTTCATTATTAATTGAGATAGGCCAACCCCCATCTGAAACGCCGGCACAGCGTGCTGTTCGGCTTGAGACCGCAAGACAACTAGACGCCCAAGAGTCAGTAAACAGAGATCAGGAGCTCAAGGGGCTAATCGATAGATTTGACGGAGAGCTTGATCCAAGTTCTATAATGCCACTCAAATGAATAAGGATTCAGGAAAATGACGGAGTCTATGTCTGATTTACTAAAGCAAGCGCAAAAAATGCAATTTGAGCTCACTCGAAAGCAAGAAGAAATGAAGTCCGTTGAAGTGATTGGTAGCTCAGGGGCAGGTCTGGTATGTGTTGTAATGAATGGTTGCCATAATATTATTCGAATTGATCTTGATAAAAGTATCCTAACCGAGGCCAAGGAAGTGCTTGAGGATCTTTTAGCTGCAGCAGTAAATGACGCAGTAGAAAAAGTAAAGAAAAACAATGAATCTGCAATGTCCGGACTCACAGAAAGCCTAAAGCTACTTGGCGGCGGCAAGTTTCCTTTTTAAAAATAAAGTGAGCGATATTTCAGCATTTGATTCTCTTGTGTCGGCATTTTGTTGCTTACCAGGAGTTGGTGCAAAAACCGCCCAAAGAATGGCCTTACATTTAATTGAAAGGGATAGGCAAGGTGCTAGCGTATTATCTGAAGCGTTACAAAATGCGCTGAAAAAAATAGGCAAGTGCAAACTATGTAGAAATCTATCAGAAGGTGAGCATTGCGAAATTTGTGTGGATCCGCGCAGAGACAAATCTTTAATTTGTGTAGTAGAAAACCCTGCTGACGTTTTTGCAATCGAACAAAGCGGTACCTATCGAGGTTTGTATTTCGTTCTTATGGGTTATTTGTCACCTCTGGATGGAATAGGTCCCGATGAGATAGGGCTGGGGGATTTTAAAAATCGAATAATTGAAGAGGAGATTAAGGAAGTAATTCTAGCAACAAATCCAACTGTAGAGGGTGAAGCTACAGCTTTCTACATAACTAAATTAGTGGGGCTTCAGGGCATTCAAATATCTCGGATTGCGCACGGTGTTCCTATTGGCGGAGAACTGGAATATGTGGATTCGAATACCTTAGCCCATGCGCTGTCAGGCCGGAGGTTGATTACAAAATAAGTGAATTGGCGATGGATTGATAATGATAATTCACTTCATGAGGTAGTCAGCTTAGCTATCCGGCAACCAGCCGTTGCAATGGATACGGAGTTTGTGAGAGAACGAACTTTCTATCCCCAGGTGGCACTTTTTCAACTTTGTGCAGGAGGGACTACTTTTTTAATAGATCCACTAAAAATTACTAACCCGAGCCCCTTACGTGACCTGTTTGATGATCAGGATACTATCAAGGTGTTTCATAGCTGTGCCGAAGATCTAGAAGTCCTCAATAATTGGGTTGGGAAGATGCCTAGCCCAATTTTTGATACACAAATTGCAGCTTCATTACTGGGTATCGGTTTCATGTTTGGTTACAGCAATCTGGTTGCTGAAATTTGTGCAGTTGAACTCAGTAAAACTGAGACTCGCTCTAACTGGCTGCAACGTCCTCTAACAGATAAGCAGGTAAAATATGCAGTTCAAGATGTTTATTATCTAGATAAGTTGTGGAAAAAGCTTTTTAAAAAGAGTGAGCTAGAGGGAAAGAAGGATTGGATTTTATCTGATGGTCAGATGTTGATAGAAGATATAGAGAATACTCACCAGCAGGAGCATTTAAAGATTTCTGGTGGAAAAAATCTCTCTTGTCTTCAGCTTAACGGACTGCATGCACTATCCAGATGGCGAGAGGATCAAGCCAAGAAAAAAGATTTGCCCAGACGTTGGATTATAGATGATAAGATTTGTCTGCGACTTCTAGAGGCATTTCCTTGTACTAGTGATGATCTAATGGACATCGAAGGAGTGCCAGATAAGATCAAAAATAAGTATGGCAAAGAAATTGTGGATGTTTTTAAAGAATGTCTAACCAGCACAGATGCTGAATTTTCCACGCAAAAAAAAACCACTCCTTTAGGTGCCGATTCAAGACGACAAGTTAAATTGTTTAAGAAGTTGATTCGAGGAATAGCTCAGGAGCTCGGGACGGTGCCGGAAGTTTTAATTAAATCTAAAGATTATGTTTTGTTACTTGATGTTTTTGACAAGAGTAATTCTGAACTCCCTAGCTATTGGAATGGATGGAGAGAGTCACTAGTAATTCAGCCGCTAAAAAGACATTTGTCAGATCTTCTGAAAAAGGAAGTTTAGTTTAGACATTGAGTAACTATAAGTGTGCATTAGTCTCGAATATCAATTTTTACTGTTATAGCCAGAAGAGATAAACTGATTTTGTATTACATCACTGAATAAGACTCTTATATGCTTACTGACACATCCTATTTGTACGCAATTTCTACATACTTAGTGTGCGGTATTTTGTTGGCATTTCTGTTAGCTTACTTCAGTCGTAATTGGCTATCTCGAAGCCTTAGAGCTCCATGCTTTCTAATCTTTCTAGGTATTTTTTTAGTTCCTGCTTACCCTGCTGACGGTGTTCAAACTATGGCGCCCGCACTTGTAGTGGCAGCATTTCAGTTTTTCACATACGATTTTGACGCGGCGTCTCATGCTTTTCGTCCACTTGGATTAGGTCTTTTTTTCTCGTGCTTTGTAAGTCTTTTAATGCTGATAAGTCGAGCGATTTTTTCTAAAAAACCGTAAGAAGCGAAGAAGTGATGCTACTAAGAATAGAAAAATATGTCTTATCCTCATGTTTTGCTTTTTTATTACCCATAGTATTTGTTTTTCAATCTGAAATAGTTCTGTGTGCCGATAAAAACTTAATTCCCGATATTCGAATTCTTATCGATAGTACTGAAAGTATGCAGAAATCTGATCCTAAAAATCTAAGAATTTCTGGCTTAAGGCTCTTAGTAAAGCTCTTGCCTAATGGCGCAAAAGCAGGTGTCTGGTTGTTTTCAGATACTATATTACCTTTGATACCCCATGGGATAGTGGATGATGACTGGCGGATTGAGGCTCTACAAATTGTTGACGACGTTGACATAGAAAATTCGGGGCAGCGGGCAAACATTCCTAAAGCTCTAGCTAAAGCTTTGCATGATACTTCTGATCTCGATTCGAGATATCGGATTGGAGTAATATTGCTCACCGACGGAGGACTAGAGGTCTCATCCTCACCGATTGACAATGCAGTTGCTTCAACAAAGCTGCTTAATGATCTAGAGATTAATTTTCCAGACAACAATGTACCAATACATACAATAGGGTTAAAACAAGGAGCAGATAAAAGGCTTTTGCGTAATCTTGCTGAAAAAACTTCAGGTTTATTTGAGCAATCAGATAAACCTGAAGAACTTGCTAAGATCTATTTGAAGGTTTTAGATATTCTGGAAAATAGGGTATTTGTTACCTTAAATAGCAATAGATTTCTAATAGATGAATCGGTACACGAGTTCACGCTGGTTGTTTTTGGTCCAGACGATGGAAGCGCTATAGAGATAGTTAGTCCAGATGGAGCCAGCTATAGCAAAGATAGAGTCTCTAACAGTTCTGCTTGGTTTGAGAATAAGGGCTATATCATTTTTACTTCTAGCAGTCCCGTAGCCGGATATTGGTCTATAAAAAGCGACAAGTTCTATCAGGGAAGGATTACGGTCGTTTCTGACCTGAATATTGAAACCACTGGGTTTCCAAATAGCATCCCCGTTGCCAGTGAAAGAGAGTTTTTGGTATGGGTCAATTTTAAAAAAACGAAAATTACGGATCCTGAAGTTTTGTCTTCCTTGGATTTGGAATTGACCACTATTGCTGATCTGGCAAATAGTCCTAAGATTTTGGATATTCAGAAAATGACACCACTGGAATCTGGTGAATTTAGAGTTGTGGTTCCAAGTTTTCAAAAAGCAGGCAGATACAAGTTAACTTTAAAACTAGCAGGAAAAAATTTTAGCAGAGTAATCCCTTATTATGTGGATGTATTTGCTTTAACCGATAGTGATATTGACACTCGCTCTAATCTGGGCAGGATTCCCTCATTTATTCTCCAATCTAATACTATAATCCTTGTGTTTAATATTTTATTAATATTCCTGGCCATATTTTTGTTATTTATAAAACGGATTACTCAACAAAGAAAGGAAAGATGGCAAGAAATGCTTTCCTCGGATAATAGGTTGAATTAAGGCGATCGAATAAATAACTGTTATCGTGAAAAAACAAGCTTGATTCGTCTTTAAGCAGTAGTTAACCTTGCTCGCAAATTTTGCTAGTAGGCTCTTTATTATGAAATTTCAAGGAACTGACAAGTATGTAGCGACTGATGATCTTCAAATGGCAGTAAACGCCGCGGTGACATTACAGAGGCCCTTATTAATAAAAGGCGAGCCTGGGACAGGAAAGACCATGTTGGCAGAAGAAATTTCTGACGGACTTGGACTCGAGCTTATCCAATGGCATATTAAAAGTACTACTAAAGCTCAGCAAGGTCTATATGAAT
>CAJXCR010000076.1 GCA_913051825.1 uncultured Halieaceae bacterium | reverse complement strand
AAGGATGGATTTGAATTAAATCTTACCAAAAAGATTTCTGAGGCGGTAAATATTCCTGTTATTGCTTCTGGAGGTGTGGGCACTTTAGATCATTTGGTCGAGGGCATTAAACTAGGGAAGGCTGATGCAGTATTGGCTGCCAGTATATTTCACTATGGTGAATATTCTATTCAAGAAGCAAAAAGCTATTTGTCTTCGTGTGGCATAGAAGTTTCATTAATACTATAGTTTTGGACTGGCTGAAAATTCTGTATGGTTTTATTATCTAACGCTATATTTGAAATTCTCATCGATTAAGGAGCTTGGTTCTGTTAATGCCTGTGAAGCCCACACCAGATCGACGCCATTTCTTTCGATTTCTGGTAACCTTTCAGAAAGTAGCATTAGAGTTTTAGGGTATGGATGTCCGATGGCGACGGCGAGACCTTCTTTCCTCGAGTAATTCACAGCTTCTTCTATTTTTCGGATAATTGATTGTTGATTAACGACGTTATCTAGAAAAAATTTACGTTCTAGATAGGGAACTCCATTTGCTTCAGCGACTCTAGCGGCCTTAGATAATTTTGTGGTGCGTGAATCTAAGAAATAGAGATTTCGAAGCTTAAGTTGCTCCATAAGCCATTGCATGGGGATCTTTTGGCTAGTAAGAGCACTTCCCATATGATTACTTACTCCTCGTACACCTGGGAGAAAATTTAGTTGAGAATTAAAAGTTTGTAAAAAATATTTTTCATCTTGGCCGCTTGTGAGTGCCCCAAAACCTGCGTCCTTACTAGGAGATATAGCACTCATAGGAGAATGAAGAATAACTTCCTTCCCAAAATCAGATGCTTTAACGGCCACTTCTTTGGAAAATGGTGTAAAGGGAAGAAGCGCCAAGGTTAGCCTTCCAGGTAATGCTAAAGCTGCTTCTGCCGAAGCTCTTTGGTGACCGATGTCATCAATTACAATGACTAACTTCGGTTTCTCTTGTTTTCCAAGGGCTGTTGCATACGGTCCATAAAATAGTGCAATAAGGATTAAATACCAAAGAATTGCTTTAATTTTTTTATTAAAGAATAAAAGGAAATACACCATCTAAAGTTAATCGTTAAGTTCTTTGCTTATCGTAATCTTTCCATTGTTAACCAAAGAGCTATTTCTAGAAAGTATATCTAATCCTTTGAGTAGTGTTAAAGCCTCATAAAGTTGATTGTCAGTGTTAATAAGACTGTCTGATGGATCTTCTGATTTCTCAGTTTTCGAAGATTTTTCTCCTAAGTGGCGCGCAAGATTCTTTTCACTTATCCTGCCCGTCTCGGTCAGAGTAGTAACCTTGGCTCTATCTACAGTTATATCAGGTTTGATTCCTTCCGCCTGTATGGAGCGACCTTTTGGCGTGAAGTAGAGGGCCGTAGTTAGCTTTATTGCTCGCTCCTCTGATATGTGCAAAATAGATTGTACTGAACCTTTTCCAAAGCTTCTGGTTCCCATAATGACCGCTCTAGAATGATCCTGTAAGGCACCTGCTACAATCTCAGACGCGCTTGCAGATCCTCCATTTATTAAAACTATCAAAGGAATTCCTTCACTTAAATCCGTTGAGTTGGCAAAGTATTCATTTGAAGAATCTGTTAGTCGACCTACTGTATACACAACTTTGCCTCCAGATAGGAAAAGGTCTGCAACTGCTATACTTGATTTTAAAATTCCTCCTGGGTTATTTCTGAGATCAAGTACGATGCCACGCAGGTTGGATTTATCTTTTAATGATAGTAGTGCCTTTTCTACACTCTCTCCAGTTTTGTTCTGAAATTGCGCAATTCGAATATATCCGAAGCCATCTTCAAGAATTCGATGACGAACACTTGCAATACTAATTACATCTCTAACAACTGTAATTTCCAGTGGTCGACTCTCACCAGCTCGGCCAATTGTCAGTAAAATTTTAGTTCCTTTTGGCCCACGCATTTTTGAAACGGCTTCATTTAAGCTGACTCCTTTTAGGGATGTAGAGTCAAGCTTAAGTATTATATCTCCGGTCTGAAGTCCTGCGGCAGCTGCTGGAGAACCATCAATTGGAGAAATTACCTTAATGTAACCATCCTCTATTCCAATCTCTAAACCTAGTCCAGAAAACTCACCTGAAGTTGAACTTTGTAGGTCTGCAAAACTTTCTTGATCCATATAGATGGAATGAGGGTCTAAACCTATTAACATGCCCTGAATCGCATAACGCAGTAAAGTACTATCTTTAACTTCCTCTACGTAGCCCAGCCGTATCTGATCGAATACATCTGCAAATGTCCTGAGATCATCAAGGGGCAGGTTTTCATCTTGCGATTCACAAGCACCTAATTTTGGATAGAGCATAAGTGGAAAAAAAATAAATAATAAAATTAGACGCAAACATCGAGTATGCATCATCAATTTCTCCCATCGGTTAGTGGATAGTTAGCAGTTTACAGCATAAAAATTTATCTTGTTTAAATTGACAGAAGAGAAATTTATTGGTCCGCACACCAAAGAGCTGGATCAGTTGGTATGCCATCTTGCCGAATCTCAAAGTAGAGTGATGGTTTTTCTAGGCCTCCGCTGTCACCAGCAGTCGCAATCGACATTTGTGGAGTAACCCACTCGCCCAAATTTTTTAAAATACTATTGTTATGAGCGTAAAGACTCATATAACCCTCACCATGATCGATAATGACTAATAGCCCAAGCCCCCGGAACCAATCTGAGTAGACTATCCGGCCGTAGTGTATAGCGTTAACGTTTTCGCCTTTTTCCGCATAAATGGTAATACCTTGCCAAGACATCTTCCCGTCATTTCTAGGCATTCCATAATAGTTTTTCAACTTACCAGTAGTTGGCCAAGGCATTTTACCTTTTGCCGATAAGAAGGAATTTTGGTTCTGTATGATTTTGGATTCTTTAAATTGACTAAGTAATGCTTCAAGTCGAGCACGATCAGCTTTTAGTGATTTAATCTGATCTTGTCTAATGCTTACATCTTTAGCTAATTCTGAGACTAATTCCATCCTCGATTTTGATAACTTCGCGAGTGTTTTTTTTCTGGCATCAAGTTTTTTTCTATTCAATCTAAGTAATGAGTGCGCTTCTTCTAGCCCTTCTTCTTTCTCTCTTAATTTACTTAAACCATTCTTGAAACTTTCTATGGTATTAATCTCAGATGATACTAATGAACGATAGAAATTAAGCTTTCTGGATAGTTTTGTTGGATCTTCATTGCTTAGCAATATTTGTAATTGACTTCGTCGACCCGTTAGCCAAATGTGCCTAAATGTTTTTTTGACTCGTTCAAGCAATCGTACTTGCTTTAGTGATATTTGACTGTGATCTTTACGAATTTTCGCAATATTTAATTTTGTATAAGAAATTTTATTATCAATTTCATCAATATCCGTATTTAAATTATTTATTTTTTTTTCTGACTCTTCTAGAAGATCCAGTAGTTGAGATCTTTTATTCCCGATTCGGGATATTCCGCTCTTTAATTTGAGTATTTTACTATCAAGTTCTTTTAAATCTTGGGCTTTAGAAGATTCTCCGGCAGTCAGATCTTTGATCTCAAAAAGGGAAAAAAATATTATTAAGACAAGTCTAGTTGATAACTTTAGCACTATTAAGCCTCTTCTATTCTTGCTTAGTTTATTTCGGCTTATGTGACTAAGTTTTTCCAAAGCTAACGTTATTATCGCTGGGGAAAAATGTTGCAAAGTCCGATATAGCTAATTGGTGTAATATAGAGCTGAAACAAGTTTAATACTTCGCTTATTTAATCTAAGACATCCAATCTATTTTACGCTTACATTAGTAAGTAAAAAATATCTTTATAATTTTTTTTGAAGAGTTGGTTAGCGACTTCAAAGGCTTGTATACTGACTTTATTGTGCTACGAGCGAGTGACTAAGAGGGAAGAGACGGGACCTCGCTCTGCTGTAATTCTAACCAACGAGAATTTCCTTATGGAACTAATACTTCGATTTATCATAGAGCAATGGGTATTAGTATTAGCTCTTTTTATTTGTATTACTATGCTGATTAGGAATGAGAATCAAAAATCTGGTCCTGCTTTAAGTCCTCAACAAGCTATTAAAATAGTCAATCAGGAAAACGGCATATTTTTGGATGTAAGAGATTTGCGTGAATTCAAGGATGGACATATTGTTGCAGCAATTAATATACCTTTTAATAAGTTGTCAGAGCAGTTACCCCAAATTGAAAAATATAAGGATCAACCAGTAATTGTGGTGTGCAAGATGGGCCATCAGTCAGGAGCTGGATGCAAACAGCTCAAATCAGAAGGATTTCAGAGAATATTTAAAATGACTGGTGGTATGTTTGAATGGGAAAATCTGCAGTTACCCTTAGTTAAATAAGTTTTAAAACCTTTGAAAGTGTCGATTTATTAATTCGGAGATTTTTATGGCGGAAGAGAATTTTGGTTCTACACCAGATCGAGAAGAGCAGCAGTTTGTGATGCAGCGAATCTATACTAAAGATGTGTCTTTTGAGTCTCCTGATAGCCCAGGGGTCTTCTTAAAAACTTGGCAGCCAAAAATTAATGTTGATCTTAATACTAAAAGTAATTTAGTTGATGACAATGACAATTATGAAGTGATTCTATCTATTACTGTCACAGCAGAAATCGAAGAAAAATCGGCTTTCTTGGTTGAAGTGCAACAAGCCGGTATATTTCTTGCGAAAGGTTTAGAAGGAGATCAATTAAGGGGTGTTTTGGGTACTGTTGCACCTACTATACTATTCCCCTATGCGCGTGAGGCTATCGATGCTCTTTGTATAAAAGGTGGTTTCCCTCCTGTGATGCTAGCGCCAGTAAATTTTGAAGCGCTTTACCAGCAAGCACTCAAACAGTCCGAAGATGAAGTTAAGCTTCAGTGAAAATCATTTAAAGTTGATTATCCGATATTGTTAGTAAAGGAATGGATACTCTAATTGTCTAAGCGCTTCAAACAAGACGATGGCAACCGCATTGCTAAGATTTATGCTTCGACTATCTTTATGCATCGGTATTCTATGTGTCTGCTTTGTTCCTATTTGTTCAAGCAACTGTTTTGGTAAGCCACGAGTTTCTGGCCCAAACAAGAGTGCGCTTCCATTAGAATATTTTGCATCGGAATGTAACTTTCTCCCGCGGGTAGAGAAGGCAAACAATTCAGACGGGTGAAATTTGCATGAAAATTCGTCTAAACATTCGAAAACCTCGATCTGAGCAAATTCCCTATAGTCTAAGCCTGCTCTTCTAAGTTTGCGATCTTCAAGATCAAATCCCAATGGAGCGATTAAACTTAGCTGGGTGCCTGTGTTTGCGCAAAGCCTAATAATGTTACCAGTATTGGGCGGTATTTCTGGTTGATAAAGCACTACGTGTAACATGAGCAGAGAGTTTTTAACTAATTTAAAGTTCGAGTTCTTTTAATTTTCTTGTCAAAGTATTTCTCCCCCAACCTAAAAGTTCTGCCGCGTCTCTCTTTTTGCCGTGAGTATGTTCTAATGCGACTTCAATAAGGCTGCGTTCGAACTCGGGGATTGCCTCTTCAAGGATATTATTTTTCCCCAAAACTAACTGACTTCGCGCCCAGGCGCAAAGCTGTTTTTTCCAGTCAAATGAATCAACAGTTTGATTTTTGACCTTATTTATTATTTCCGTCGGCAAGTCGTTTATATAAATATTCTTCCCAGGAGCCATTACAGTAATCCATCTACAGGTATTTTGCAGCTGCCGTACATTTCCTGGCCAGGGGAGTGAAGTTAAATAAGTTTCTGTTTCGGCCATTAATACCTTTGGTTCGCCTCCTAACTCTTCGGAAGCTTTGTGGAAGAAAAATCTAATTAGCTGTGGTATGTCTTCGGGTCTATCAGAAAGCCTTGGTATGTGTATTCGAATAACATTAAGCCTATGAAACAGGTCTTCACGAAACCCGCCCTGATCAACAAGTGCTTCTAGATTTTGGTGAGTTGCGGCAATGATCCTGACATCAACCTTTATAGGAGAATGACCCCCAACACGAAAAAACTCTCCTGCAGCAAGAACGCGTAAGAGTCTAGTTTGTGTCTCTGGAGGCATATCTCCCACTTCATCCAGAAATAATGTGCCTCCATCAGCTTGTTCAAAACGACCTATTCGCCTTTCTGTAGCACCTGTAAATGCGCCTTTTTCATGCCCAAATAGTTCTGATTCAATTAGATCTTTTGGAATCGCGGCCATATTAAGAGCAATAAATGAATTATTTGCGCGAGGACTGTGGCGGTGCACGGCACTAGCAACTAGCTCTTTTCCTGTGCCTGATTCTCCATTTATTAATACTGTTATATTACTAGAAGATAGCCTTCCTATAGCCCTGAACACCTCTTGCATTGCTGGTGCCTCACCAATAATTTCGGTATCCGGCAAACTTTCTAGCTTATTTGATTTTTTTTCATTATTTTCTCTAAAGTGTAGAGCTCGTTCTATGCAGGAAATAACCTCATCAATATCAAATGGTTTTGGCAGATATTCGAAAGCCCCTTTTTGATAAGAGTTAACGGCACTGTCTAAATCAGAATGTGCAGTGGTAATTATAACGGGTAAGTTAGGATAGGTTTCATTAAGCTTTGATAATAAATCTATCCCATCTATACCAGGCATTCGAATATCGCTAACTATTGCGCTCGGCTGTTCATCTACAATTTTTCGTAGCAACTCGTTACCATTTGAAAATGATTCATTATCTATTCCGGCTTGGCTGAGTGCTTTTTCTAAGACCCAGCGTATTGAACGATCATCATCTACAATCCAGACTCGCGAAGTGTTATTCATTTGATGGCTCCATAGGTAAAGTTAGAGTGAAGCATGTATTGCCTGGGTTGCTTTTACATTCGATCAAACCACCGTGCTGCTTAACAATTGATTGTGATATAGAAAGCCCCAGACCCGTTCCATTAGCACGACCAGTTACCATCGGCATGAAGATTGAAGGGAGTAATTCACTTTCGATACCTGGACCATTATCAATTATGTCAATTAGGCATAGTAATTTGTGACGAATTCCCCCGATGGTGATTTGCCTAGCTGGTCGCGTCCTCAGCTGAATGTTGCACTCATTAATATCATTAGAAGCTTGTATCGCATTTTGCACAATATTTAATATTGCCTGGGTCAACTGAGCTTGGTCCGCTAGAAATTCAGGAAGACTCGGATCGTAGTCGCGCTGAAAAAGACTGTCCAAGCTGTGTTCCGCGTTCGTTAGTTTAACCACGTGTTCCAAGATTTGATGGATATTAATTTGGTTAAATGTGGGTTTTTGCCTGGGTCCAAATAAACGGTCAACTAGATCTCTTAATCTATCAGCTTCTTCAATAATGATATTTGTATATTCACATAGATTTGGATCCGAAAGCTCCCTCGCCAGTAATTGTGCGGCACCTCGAACTCCGCCGAGAGGATTCTTGATTTCGTGGGCGAGCCCTCTAATCATAGTTCTGCTAGTTTCTTGCGCTGTTAATAAACTTTCCTCATGACTGATTTGTAGATATCGGTCTACAGGAAGGATTTCGATTAACAATTCGGAAACATCTTCTTCATCAATTAAGGGTGTAATAATCAAATCTGCTTGAAGTGAGCTCCCAGCAGGTAGCCTCAGAGAAACTCCTCTTTTTGCAATAGGCAATGCAAGGTCTCTAACTTGTTTTAATATACTGGAAAGATTATCTGTTACGACAAGGACTTGAGATACTTTTGTATTTGTAGATCGTTCTCTCGAGATATGTAAAAGCGATTCGCATGCTGAATTTACCCAGATCACTTTGAGTTCGTTATCAACCGCAATAACTCCGGTGCTCAAGTTATCTAAAATTTCGTTTTGAAACATATCTTTCCCGAGGTCTTCTTTAATATTTATTAGCATAATAGATTCTTTAGCAAGAAAAGAGCCAAGAGAATAAATGGCAGATCTTAATATTTTTTCTATATATTTAACTAAGTTTTAATAGTAGTGATTGCTAACTTAAAGAGTTATTTTCTGTCTTACATTTAATTCTATCGTTAGATAAGGCGTGAATACAGTTTATTTGCACTATTTTAGTGCAAAATATAAATCAAGGGTCGCTAGTTGCGCGCGGGTAGAGGTCTTAAGACTAATATTTCAATCTTAGAAGATTTATGGGAAATCTCCCCTGATTCATACTTTCGAATTACTTGCAATTGATGCGTTCCTCTAGCAATATTTTTTAGATTCCAAACGTTTTCTCGCTGCCCTGATAAAGGCTTATCATCTAGAATTAATTCTAATTCCTCTCCGAAAGAAAGTGCTGGCACTGCAGATACTACTACCTTGAAATCACCCGGCCCCATCGATATTACATCCTGATGTTCTGGTGTTACGATCTCGACTGCAGCAGATAAAGTTTTTTTCTCATTAAGATGCTGAATCTTTCTTATCGGTCTTACTGCAGGGACGCTGTTGTTATTCTTGAGAGTTACGATTTCTGCCGGCGAGTTATCAAGAGGAGCTTTGTCTGAATACAGAATTGTTCCATCCTTGCTAATAGTCTTGTAGATATCTTCGCTTACACTATCTAGCACTATACCTGCCAAGAATAATGGCATTAGCATAATGAAAAGGAGATTAGCTTTGCGGTTGGGAGCCATTTGGACCTCGACATTGTGGACAATAATTATAATGCTGTTAGTAAAAAGCACTAACTTCATACTGCAAAAGCATCTAGTTCAAATTACACAATTTTATTTTGAATATATTTTAATAAATAACTGTAATTCTGACCGGTTATTTCTTAATTAAAATGCTCTTTTTTATAGGTTGGTTCTGAAAAAAAAGTGGCCAGATGGAATATTAAACTTGTTGGAAGAGGTGTTTTAGAGAATCTGAGTACGTCCGCTAAAAAATAATTTTCCAACTTGCCTAAATAGTAGGCAAGTTGGAATAAATAATCATTTACGACAGTGTACTAACAATATGTGCAATAACTTTATAAGGATCTGCATTCGAAGCTGGTCTTCTGTCTTCAAGGTAGCCATTCCAGTTATGCTCTACGGTATAGATTGGGATGCGAATAGACGCGCCTCGATCGCTGACCCCAAAAGAAAACGTATCTATGCTCTGTGTTTCGTGCAGACCGGTAAGTCTCATATCATTATCAGATCCATAACTCGCTATTCCTTGCTCATGCACGGCGCCTAGCTTTTCACACATTGAGGTGAAAAGAGATTCAGAGCCTGCTGTACGCATTTCTTCATTAGAAAAGTTGGAGTGCATACCTGAGCCATTCCAATCGCCAGTTTTAGGTTTTGGGTGAATTGTAACGCCAACGTCAAATTCCTCAGCGATCAAATAAAGCAAATAGCGGCTAACCCAAAGGTCATCTCCAGCTTTCACACCTTTACCAAAGCACTGGTATTCCCATTGGCCGAGAGCAACCTCAGCATTTGTTCCAGTAATCTGTATGCCGGCTTGTAAACAAGCATCCATATGAGCTTCTGAAATTTCTCTTCCTTTGACGTTGGTAGCACCAACCCCACAGTAGTAGTCTCCTTGAGGTCTTGGCTCACCATCTTCCCAACCCAATGGGCTTCCATCACTATTAGTGAAGAAATATTCCTGTTCAAAACCAAACCACCATTCGTCTGATGCGGCAGCAGCGGCGGCAGCACGAGTATTACTTGGATGGACTTCATGAGATCCAGTTTGCACCTCACACATTACCAAAAAGTCGCTATTACAAGGTCCTGGATAGGTGGTTGCTGGGATTAGCAGGCAGTCTGATGCACCCCCTTCCGCTTGCTGTGTGGACGACCCATCAAACGACCAATCTGGGGCATTTGACTCATCGGTCACCTTTACCTTGCTCCTAAGTGATGGCTCAGGGGTATATCCATCGAGCCAAATATATTCAAATTTTTGCATTCGTTCGTTTCTCCACTTAAGTCTAACAATTATTTAACGGTTTACATGAAAGACCAAAGCAATTCCTGTGCCAAGGAATTAATTTCAGTAACTAGCTGATTTTATATACTTTCTTTTTAGTTCTTAGAGAAGTTACAAGATAGCTAGCACCAATATAGAGCATTATTGCACTTTAATAGAGCATTCAGCTTGTCTCTAGCCCACGCATTATTTAAGTGGAGATCTTAAAGGAAACCTCATTAGTCTTATAATCTTGCTATTACAGTTAAGAGAATAAACATTAGACCATTGAGGGTGCCTTGCAGCGAAATCTGACCTTTTGATAATCTGTTTCTTCAGTGATGAATATTTCAGGACGGAATATTAAATTTGAAAGCATTATTACAAAGGGTAAAAGAAGCAAGTGTCACGATCCACGCTGATCAAATTAGTTCGATTAACCAAGGTCTTTTGGTATTGGTTGGCTTGGAAAAAGGAGATGATATAAGCATTGGAATCCGGATTCTTGAAAAAATTCTTTCATATAGAGTTTTTAATGACATTGATGAGCGCATGAATCTCAGTGTAAAAGATATTGCTGGAGGAGTTTTGCTTGTGCCGCAGTTTACTCTAGCCGCTTCGACCGGCAGAGGTTTAAGGCCAAGTTTTTCCGATGCGATGCCTCCAGCGGAAGCACACGACCTATTTCAAGAAATGTACCATAAGCTAAAAGAAAGGCATGAGCCAACATTGTCGGGCCGCTTTGGAGCGGATATGCAGGTGGCACTAGTCAATGATGGACCAGTTACTTTT
>CAJXCR010000075.1 GCA_913051825.1 uncultured Halieaceae bacterium | reverse complement strand
TTATTGGCAAAGATCGATTAGTTTATGGGACAAACCTAGGTGGCTGGGACACTCCAAAAGAACTTAACATGATGGCAAAGGAACTTACTGGAAACGCTGAAAAATTACTTCGCATAACTACATAAGAAATTTCAAGGAAACTATAATGACAAAAAATATCCTTTTAAAGAATGCAAAACTTTTCAAAGCGAATGACGATAGTTTAATCGATGATGGAACTATTTTGATTGAAGGCAACATAATTCGATATAGCGGTCCTACAAAAGATTTTAAAAATGATTCGACAGACTTTGTTCCGGTTGATCTTAACGGACAGTTCGTAATGCCTGGCATGACAGAATCGCACGCACATCTTTCTTATTCTAATAATGGACCAACTGAGCTGGAAAAAACTCCTGTAGAGGAGGCTATGCTTAATTCCATGGACAATGCTCGGATAATGCTGGGTTCCGGATTCACCTCTGCAATTGGATTCGGATCAGTACATAGAATTGATGTGTTTTTGCGCGATGCAATAAAGAATGGCCAAATTCCTGGCCCTAGACTTAAAGCTTCTGGCCGAGATTTGGGATCTACTGGAAGTAATGCTGATCTCACGCCGGACTACGCCAGACCCGATGTTGACGGTCTAGGGATGTTTTGTGATGGTCCCTACGAAGTGAGGAGAGGCGTAAGATCTATGGCAAAAAATCGAGTTGATGTAGTTAAGATTTTTCTGGATGGAGAGTGCATGTGCGATCACGCTCAACCGGGTCAACTCACCTACACCGATGAGGAAGTTGCAGCTGCAGTGGATGAAGCTCACAAAAGGAATATGAAGGTCGCCACTCATTCCAGATCAGCTGCCGCAGTAAAGCAAGCTGTTATACATGGAGTAGATTATATTGGACACGCCAACTATTTAGATGAAGAAGCACTTGATCTACTGAAAAAAAACAAAGATCGAGTCTTTGTAGGGCCTGCAATAGCATGGGAGTTAAAATTCATGGAGGACCCTTCTTGCCTGGGATTTACACCGACTCAAAAGCAAATCGATGCGTATGCAAAAGAAGTTGAGGCAACAGTATCTTCGGTAAAGAAAATGAAATCTGTAGGAGTTCGCGTTCTAGTGGGAGGAGACTACGGTCTTAATGTCACGCCTCACGGGACATACGCAAAAGACCTCGAATATTTTGTTAGAATTTTTGGTATGACTCCAAGTGACGCTCTTCTTTGTGCGACTCGTGACGGCGGAGCAGCATTTGATTCTTCCGGCATGTTAGGAACGCTTGAGGAAGGAAAGCTAGCTGATTTACTAGTGGTAAATGGAAATCCTCTTGAGGACATAACGGTACTGCAAGATCACGATAGACTTACCGCGGTAATAAAAGATGGAATCGTTTATCAGAACTTAGTAGGTAAGTCGCCATATGTGCAAACCGATTTTGCCAAACTTAGCGAAGAGGCAAAAACACTCACGAGGAAAACTTCAAAAGAAAAACCATTTTTGGAAAAGGTGATCTAAAAAAACAGCATACAAAAGCCAGATTAAATTACTAAATAAAAAAGAAACGTGATTTTATTCAGGACGTTGCTATCAACACAATAGACAATTCAACCAACCCCTGTCTTGCTGGAATACAAAAATGGACACTCTCACTCTAGCACTTCCCATTTTTGGAATCCTTATGGTAGCTGAAGCCATCATAAGCAAAATAAAGCAAGACCAAGTATATAGCCCAAAAGACTTCATGGGATCCATGTCTCAGTTAGCAATGAATATACTAATAAAACTACTTATAGATTCGGTGATAATAGGTTTCCATTTTTTTCTATATCAATTCAGGATTTTTGACCTAAATCTTGGAGTGATCAACTGGCTCATCACACTGCTGGCCCTAGATTTTACATTCTACTGGTATCACCGGGCCTCGCATCGATCCAGAATACTTTGGTGCGCACACGTCGTGCATCATTCAAGCAAATATTTAAATCTAGGAACCGCACTTCGTCAGTCTCCTACAGGACCTTTCACTAGAGCTTTGTTTTACTGGCCATTGCCACTACTTGGCTTTCATCCACTAGTAATTGCTGGAGCTGGAGCAATCGCAACAATATACGGATTTTGGACACACACGCAGCTAATTGATAAGCTCTGGAAGCCATTAGAGTTTGTGTTTGTCACCCCATCCCATCATCGAGTTCATCACGGTTCTAATTTAGAGTATGTGGATAAGAATTATTCTAACCTTTTGATAATTTGGGATCGAATATTCGGAACATTCGCCGAAGAAAAAAGACCAATACAATATGGTCTCATCAAGAATATTGAAACCTTCAATCCATTAAAAATTGCCTTTACCGAATGGGTAAAGTTAGTTAAAACAATTGTCGCTGCAAAAAGCAAAATTACGATATGGCGCTATTGCCTTGAACCTCCAAATACGCTCCGCTAAAAGCTCATCAGGGAAGGTGAGATAAAACTTGGTCTGCTGTCATGACTTCGGCATATTTTGCATTTAGATCATGGAGATTAGCAGCATGGGCTTCCTCATTGCGATCACCGACTGCATCACTAACCACCACCACAGGAAAATCACTCTGCAACCCATCTACCGCCGTTGCCCGCACACATCCACTCGTGGTAAGTCCAGTTACTACCAATGAATCAGCTTCACATTCATTCAGCCTCTGAAAAAGATCGGTACCAAAAAAACTACTCGCATAATGCTTCTCTATCAGCAGCTCGTTCTCTCGTGGTAACAATCTAGGGTCAACCTCTACAAGAGGAGATCCAACCTCCAAAAGATTTAGTGCAGGAAGCCTATTTCTAAATATCACTGCTTGACTCGCATCAGAATAAACCACTGTTGTAAAAAATATAGGCAAGCTCCTTTCTCGAAATTCAGTCAAAAGCTGCGCATTTACCGCTACCACATCATCGCATGAGCAACCTAGTGGACACTCTGGATCAGTAAACGCTCGAATCATATCGACTAGAATTAATGCTGGCTTAGTACCTAGATTCTGAGTTTTTCGGTGAAGATCAGGCATTGATATACTTACTAAGCAACATTATTCGACAACCAATAGTGGGCTCGACCACCCTGCTGTGATTCTGTTAACAAGCTAATTAACTCCACCGCCTTGAGCAAAATTGAAATATCGACGCCTGTTTCAAATCCCATCTGATGACACATCATAACAACATCTTCTGTCGCCACGTTGCCTTTTGCACCTGGGGCAAATGGACAGCCACCTAAACCACCTACAGAGCTATCAAACTTCCTGACACCACTCTCTATGGCAGCAAAAACATTTGCAAGCCCCATCGCACGTGTATCGTGAAAATGACATGCTAACCGCTCAGAACCATACTCCTTTACCAATCCATTCATTAAATCTCGAACTGCAGCCGGATCGGCCGCCCCAATTGTATCTGCAATAACAATTTCATCTGCGCCAAATTCAGCAAGTTGTCTTGCTTGATCTCTAACCAGAGAAGCACTTACAGATCCTTCAAAAGGGCACACAAAGGCGACGGAAAGGTACGCTTGAATAGTAATGGAATCTAATTTGGCCTCATGAATAATACCTTCTGCTGTAGCAAATGACTGTTCCACGCTCATCCTGACATTCTTTTGGCTCATTGTTTCTGTTGCTGAAACTACCAACGCCACGGTCTTCGCCCCCGCCATTCGAGCAAATTCATATCCCTTCTGGTTTGGGACTAGCACGCTGTAGGTTAAATCTTTAGCTTGAGACAACGATTGAAGCAACTCTCCGGTGCCCGCCATTTGAGGAACCGCTTTTGGAGAAACAAAACTACCTATTTCGATATTCTTCAATCCGGACCTTACCAAAGCATCCACAAAGCTCCTTCGCTGATCAAGATCCAGGTGCTTTTTCTGACTCTGTAGACCATCTCTTGGTCCAACTTCATTTATGACAATCGAGTCAGTCATTCTTTCTCTCCTTAATTTTCTTTAGGCAGAAATTTTTATTGATTTGGGTTACAAGGATATCGTTCCTTGAATGCCTCTATATAAGAATAGTATGCCGGTTTCTCCCATTGTTTTTTATTAGCCAAAAGATACGCTGAGATCACCTCTCTTTTTTCGGTCCAGCGCACTTCACCAGGAACACAGAAATCCTTCGTCCAATCAGGCTTGCCAGGATCTAATTTAAGCTCAACCAACCTGCGCGCATCATCTAGACCCCTGATATACATAAGACACAAAGCTTTCTCTTCTAGGACATTGCAAAACTGGTTCAGCCGCTTCCCATCTATCATCGCATTTGACGGGGCGGATAAAAATAAAACAACCAAAATAATTAAACGCACCATTTCTTTTCCATTCATTAAAATCAACCATAGAAAACAATACATCTCACAAAAGGAAATGTCATCCTACTGTGAACAACTTTAACTTGTAAAAAAGCACATAAAAACTAATAGCGCTAATTTAATACACTCATACAAAAAAACGCTAATCTTTTGACTCGAAATTCTTTAACTGCTCTGCTGAAGCCGGTTTTTGATACTTCTCCTTCCAACTGGAGTAAGGCATTTTGTAGACATACTCCCTTGCCTGCTCGTAATCAATTTCCTCACCAAACTCGGAAGAGGCAGCAACGTACCATTTAGAAAGACAATTTCGACAAAATCCAGTCAGATTCATCAAGTCTATATTCTGTACGTCATTATTCTCTGATAAATGATCTAGTAGCCGTCTGAACACTGCGGCCTCTACTTCAATACTGGATTTATCTTCATTCTTCATCATTTTTCTCCAGACTGATCTAAAATTTTAATTCAAATTCCTGAGGAATACTCTAGAGCAACAGCATCCTCTCCAACACAATCTTTCAAAGATCGTAAAAGTTCATCCGTCGGAGACACAGACCATCTTTCGCCACATTGAAACTTAGCACTAGCTCCCCCTCGGTAAACGATAGACACCGGTAAATCTCCTGTGTAGGGACCTGAAAGAGCCTCCTCAAGTTTATCAACTATTCCACTTTGAATCATTTCGGCAGTCAGCATTATGGTCAAACCAGACGCTATTTTTCTTCGACGCTCGCCAATACTTTGTATATCTTTGGCTCGAATAGCTAGTTTGCCTGAATAATCATCATGAGCTACTTTACCGGAAATGACCACTACTTGATTTTTTGTAAGCAACTGTCGTTGTTTTTCAAAAATTTCAGAGTCTGCTGCCACCTCGATGCGGGCAGATCGATCATCAATTAAAAAGATTGCTAAGTTTCCTCTTTTTGTTCGCATCACCCTTAATGAGACTATTACTCCTGAACAAGTTTGATTTTTTGAAGCATCAGCACGTAAATTCTTAATTGGCGTTACTGACAAATTCTTTATCTCTTCCTCATACTCTTCATAAGGATGACCTGAAATATAAAAACCTAAAGTTTCACATTCTCTTAACCGTCTTTCTCTATCCGTCCAAACAGCAGATCCCTGATATCTCAAAAATATTTCTTCAGCACCCTTACCTTTGGAAGAATCTCCAGACAAAAACAAATCATCTATTCCTGATTCTATATTATCCGCATTTTGTGCAGCCATCCGCATAGTGTCATCCAAGGATGACATCAATATCCAAGGAGGAATACCAAAGACATCCATAGCACCCGAATTAATCAAAGCTTCAATCGCTCTGCGATTCACCAAACGAGAATCAGTGCGTAAACAGAAGTCATATAAGTCAGAAAAATCACCTCCTGATTTACGAGCATTGACTATATTATTCACAGGCCCCTCACCTAATCCTTTAATGGCACCAAGACCCCAAATTATCTCACCCATAGAATTAACCGTGAATCTATATTCAGCCAAATTAACATTTGGAGGAAGATTAATTACGACACCCATTCGATTGCATTCAGCTCGAAGATTTTCTAACTTATCCGTGTCATCCATTTCGGAACTCATTACCGCGGCCATAAATGGTCCTGAATAATGAGTCTTTAACCAAGCTGTTTGATAAGATAAAAGAGCATAGGCAGCGGAGTGTGACTTATTAAAACCATAACCAGCAAATTTCTCTACTAGATCGAATATTTTTATTGCTAACTTGACTTCAACACCTTGTTTTTTTGCGCCCTCTTCAAAAACTGCTCTCTGCTCCGCCATTTCCTCTTTTTTCTTCTTACCCATGGCTCTTCTAAGTACATCGGCTTCTCCTAGAGAATAGCCCGCCAGTACTTGTGCGATTTGCATAACCTGCTCCTGATACAGGATGACTCCATAGGTTGGCTCTAACAGAGATTTCAAATTTACATGCTGGTATTTTGGATCAGGATAAGAAATCTCTTCCTTACCATGCTTCCTGTTGATGAAGTTATCTACCATTCCTGATTGCAATGGCCCTGGTCTAAACAATGCAACCAGAGCAATGATATCTTCAAAACAATCCGGTCTAAGTCTAGCAATCAACTCTTTCATGCCACGAGATTCGAGCTGAAAAATAGCAGTCGTCTCACCAGATTGCAGTGTTTCAAATGTTCTAGGATCATCTAACGGGAGGTGATGTAAATCCAAAAGATTTTCTCCATTGGACCCACGAATATTGTTAATAGTCTGAATCGACCAATCAATAATTGTCAGCGTACGCAAACCTAGAAAATCAAACTTTACTAGACCCACATCTTCGACATCATGCATATCGTACTGCGTGACCAAACTTTCGCCATTATCATCACAGTATAGCGGTGTGTAGTCAGTCAGTTTGGACGGAGAAATTACTACTCCTCCAGCGTGACGCCCGACATTTCGCTTGATTCCTTCAAGCTGCAAGGCCATTTCCCAAATTTCTTCTGCTTCCGCATCTTTTTTCAAAAAATCTGAGAGCTCCTTTTCTTGCTCCACCGCTTTGTTAAGTGTCATCCCAACTTCAAAAGGGATCAACTTAGACAGCTTGTCAGCTAAAAGATAGGGCTTTCCTTGAACACGCGCGACATCTCTGACTACCGCCTTTGCCGCCATAGATCCGAAGGTGATAATTTGTGATACAGCCTCCCGTCCATAGGTCGAAGTTACATATTCAATGACACGATCTCGTTGATCCATACAAAAATCCACATCAAAATCTGGCATGGATATTCGTTCTGGATTGAGAAATCGCTCAAATAGCAGATCGTATTCTATAGGATCCAAATCAGTTATTGATAAGGCGTAGGCCACCAAAGATCCAGCTCCAGAACCTCGCCCCGGGCCCACTGGAATTTTTTCTTCTTTTGCCCATTTAATAAAGTCCATTACAATAAGAAAATATCCCGAAAATCCCATATTAGTGATAGTGTCCAATTCAAATTTTAGACGCTTAACGTATCTTTCTCTTTCTTTAAAGGAATTCTCCGAAAGATGTCTGTCAAGACCTTGAATTGCTAATTGGTGAAGGTGATCATCGACAGTAGTATCTTTAGGAACGGGGTAATCTGGTAAATAAGGTTTACCTAATGAAAGTATTAAATTGCATCGTTTTGCAATCTGTACAGTGTTCTCAATTGCTTCTGGAATATCCGCGAACAACTCGACCATATCATCCATGGAACGAAGATATTGTTGCTCTGTATAACGACGAACCCTCCTAGGATCATCCAAAGCTCTTCCTTCACCTATGCATACTCGAGCTTCATGCGCCTCAAAATCTGTCACATCTAAAAAACGAACATCGTTAGTTCCAACGACCGGACAGTCTGAATTGTGTGCAACCTCTACAGCCAATTTAATGTAATTCGACTCACCCAGCTTGCCTGTGCGATTCAGCTCAATATAGAAACTGTCTGGAAATGTTTTCATCCACCAACTAAGCTTCTTTTCCGCTAAAGCATGCTTTTTTGATATTAAAGCAAGACCCAAATCCCCAGACATTCCTCCGGAAAGGACAATTAAGCCGTTCGAATATTTCTCGAGAAGAAGGCGCGTCACAGTTGGCAAACCTAATTTTTGCCCTTCGGTATAACCTAAAGAAATTAATTTAATGAGATTTCGATATCCGGTTAGATCTTTAACTAAAACTGTAAAAACACTGCCACTTTCTTCCTCACTAGGATCATGAAGCAACAAATCTGATCCGAGCAATGGCTTAACACCAGCTTCCAATGCTTGTTTGTAGAACTTAACAGCGCAGAATAAATTTCCTTTATCTGTGACTGCTATTGCGGGCATGCCAAGATCAACAGTTCTTTTGATAAGCGAATCACAACGAATGAGCCCATCCGAGACCGAGTATTCAGTGTGCAATCTTAGGTGAACAAACATTGACATAATGAATTCTGCTATCCTGATCGAGGACCCAGTAGTCTTTTAACAGGCTCAAAAGACTTTCTGTGCGCATCCGTAGGCCCTAACCTTTTTAGTGCACTAAGATGCTCCCTTGTAGGATATCCCTTGTTTCTAGCAAACCCGTATCCTGGATAGATTGCATCCAGTTCTTCAAGCTCCTGATCTCGGGTAACTTTTGCTATTATGGAAGCAGCACTAATTTCAGGAATTTTTTTATCACCCCGTATTATTGCCCGACTAGGATAGCCCCAATTAGGAAGTTGATTACCATCTACCAAAATAAAGCCAGGAATCACGGCCAACCCTTGCACTGCACGATCCATTGCCAACAGAGTGGCTTTCAAGATATTTATTTTATCAATTTCTACCACACTTGCTCTACCAATAGACCAATACAAAGCATTATTTTTAATTAATGAGTAAAGAGCTTTTCGCTTTTTAGGCGTCATCGATTTTGAATCATCCAACTCTGGTATTTGTGATTCTTTTTGTAAAATTACTGCCGCCGCTAATACATCCCCAGCTAATGGTCCACGTCCTACTTCATCAACTCCTGCAATTGGTAGTGGCAGATCAACCTGCTTCATAGGATGTTATTTTTTTAGTAGGAAACATCTCTTCTATCGAATTCGCACATCGTGTAGAACAATCTCTACCTAATTGATTTTTTAAATCTAAAAAAACATCAGTTTGAAAGTCATTCCCATTGTCCAAAATTTTGGTTAAAGCATTTGCTAAAAGTTCTGGCGTTGCATTTTTTTGCAAAAATTCGGGAACAACTGACTTGTTAACTAAGATATTTGGAAGCGAAACAAATTTGGTAGACACCATGCGAGACAAAATCGTCCAAGAGAGAGCCGCCATTTTGTACGCTACGACCATAGGTCTTAGCATTAAAGCGGCCTCAAGAGTGGCTGTGCCGGAAGCTAGCAAAACACAATTTGAAGCTAACATTGCTTCTTTCGATTGGCCATTTAACAATCGAACCCTCAAGCTGGGATACGCCTTTAATTGTTGACTTAAATAATCAAAGATCTGGTCATCAACGGCTGGCACTAAAAATTGAATTGTCGAGTGCGTGCTTTTTACAATCTTAAGAGTCTTAAAAAAGATATCTGCCAGGAGACGAACTTCACTCATCCTGCTACCCGGCAGAACTGCTACCACCAATTCTTTTTGATGGAGTCCAAGATGACTCCGAACATCTTCTCTCAACTTTAAGTCTGCTAATTCATCTGCAAGAGGGTGACCAACAAATTCAGCCTTAGTCTCACAACTCGAGTAATAATCAGGCTCAAAAGGCAATAGACAAAATAATCGATCGATAGATCTATTCACTTTTTTTACACGCCCAGGTCGCCAAGCCCACACCGAGGGACTCACGATATGTGCCACAGGCATTCCAGCTTTTTTTAACTTGCCTTCTAATGCTAAATTAAAATCTGGTGAGTCTATACCTAAAAACACGTCTGGGACGCGTTTTTGGAAATATTTAAATAACTTTGCTCTAATCGAGAGAAGTTCTGGCAAACGCGCAAGAGGCTCAATGAGACCCATAACGGAGAGCCTCTCCATAGGAAAAATAATCTCCACTCCCTCGGAAATCATCCTAGCTCCGCCGATTCCATAAATTTCCAAATTTGGATGTCGCTCTCTCAATTTACAGACAATCTTGGCACCCAAAATATCTCCCGAATGCTCTCCTGCAACGACACCTAGACGTAATGGTCGTGATGTCATTAGCGAACGATACCGCGCTCCGAATTACGTAAAGACTCGATAAGAACATTCAATTCCGGCGTATCCTTTAACATCTCATCTAATCTTTGAAGCGCTATATCGATAGTTAAGCCTTGCCTATATATAATCTTATAAGCTCTTCTCAATTCGCTTATGGTATCCGCGGAAAACCCTCGCCTGCGAAGCCCTTCTGCATTAATCGTCTTTATTTCCGCGGGAGACCCACTGGCTGTCATATACGCTGGAATATCTTTTCCAACGGAAGTTCCCATGCCGGTAAAGGAGTGGGTGCCAATCATACAAAATTGATGAACTAGTGTGTAACCACTTAGAATTGCCCAATCACCAACATGCACATGACCAGCCAATGCTACGTTATTTACTAGTATGGTATTATTGCCGATTAGGCTATCATGCCCCACATGAACATAGGCCATAATTAAATTATTATCTCCAATCCTTGTTTCAGAACGATCTTGAATAGTACCTCTATGAATAGTGACATTTTCACGAATCACATTATTGTCGCCAATTACTAATCGAGTTGGCTCGCCTTGATATTTTAAGTCGGGCGTTGCTTCTCCAACAGAAGAAAACTGATAAATGTGGTTATTACAGCCTATCGTAGTCGGACCTCGCAGAACAACGTGAGATTCAACCCGCGTTCCTGAATCAATTTTTACTCCAGATTCAATATAACTCCAGGGCCCAACAAAAACATCATCGGCAATTATGGCTCCATCTTCTACTATAGCCTGAGGATGAATCATAGTTATCGATCAGCACATAGTATGGTAGCACTAGCGCACAGAGCGCCTTCTACTTCAGCACGCACACCAAACTTCCATAT
>CAJXCR010000074.1 GCA_913051825.1 uncultured Halieaceae bacterium | reverse complement strand
TTTTTTTCGGCATGAGTTTTTAACTGTACGAGCGGAATGAAAAATTATTTTTTTATTAATTATGCTAGTTCTTTAGTGTTACGAGTCGAAATTTCTTACCTATCAATAGAATGAGTGCTAAGTAGGTCGATTGGTATTGGTCCGGCCTGCAATACACTATCCACAAAATGACGGGTATTAAACTTAATGCCGAGTCGTTCTTTTTCCTCCTGCCAAAGGGTCTTGAATTGATGGAGCCCAAGAAAATAATTTGTGATCTGTAGCGGATTGTTCATTACTCTGTTCCAAAGGTTTATTGCAAATTGCGGCGCGAGCAAGCCGCGCTTCGTTGCAAATTCTAGAAATTGTTGCTTGCCCCAGTCTTCATGATGCACCATGACACTAACGTAAGCGCGTGTCGCGTTTTCAAGTCGCTTTCTAAGATGGGCGAGCTTGGTTAGTTTGTTTTCCCCACCCCATCCTTTATTCAGCATTAGCTCTTCGCTGAATGTGCCCCAGCCTTCAACATAGATCCCGTTAGCAAACAAGGATCGAAGCGCTGGTGCTGTACTTACTCCAACTTTGTACTGCAGGTAATGCCCTGGAAGCATTTCATGGGCGATGATCATGGTATTGAAGTGGGTGTTAAATGAACGATAAAAACCCTCTTTCATTTCTTCAGGTGAATCGTCAGGGATAGTAGGCAAGTAGAAAAGTGTATCTGCATCTGGGTTGAAGGGACCCGTGGGGTAGACTCCACCATAGGCTGCACCGGAAAAATGGTCCGGCGATAGATCGATCTTCAATGTTCGTGGCAGTGGCACTGTCGCCAGCTCATGCTTAATAACAAAGTTCTCGGCTTCATCAGTTAACTTAATGAAAAAATTTAGAAAATCTTTGCGATTATCCTGACGTTCATTTTCCATAGCCTCTATTGCTACTTGGAGTAGGTCATTCTCATCGGGTGGAATTGGACTTTGTGGGTATTGCTCTTCCCACCAGCTGATAGCCATCTTGCTCATCATTTCACGCACTTCATTGAGATCACGCAGTGCGTTGTGTTTTAACTGTGTAGGGCTTAAATCACCGTCCACGTGAATTTTCAGCTTGCGTGCGTAATCAGAACTATCAAATTTATCCGTAATGGAAGCCTCTGGCAGTACTGACACTTTGATGTGTTTAACGAGTGTCTTAACGGCGGAGGCGGTTTCGTTAATATAGGGTTCAATATTCTCGTTTTTAGTTGTCCAGGCAGAGGCCAGAACGGGTAAATGATTATTGTAAAAGAAAATTGTTTGTTCGAGAATTTTCACGGCTCGCTTAGTTCTTTGTGGACTGCCATTTCTTAATGAAATTAGCCCAAGCTCAGCCAGTGCTTGGACGCCTCTTAACCGAGCAATTAATATCTCTAGCTTCTCTTCGACATTAAACTGATCTCTCACAATCACGTAAGTCAGCGCCTGTGAGATCAGTTCCGCATAATATATGGCCTGGTTAGTAAGAACCTTATCGTGATGCCATCGCTCCAGCTCTATCGCAGTTTGACGAAGCAACACACGAACATCTATGGCTTGATCGACAGATAGTTCTAACTCATGACTATTTAGCCGTTCGAAAACTTGACGGTTATATTCTATCCAATCGGCTACACGCTCTTTTGAAAAATTTTCGAAATGCCAGGCTGCAGCTGAATGTCCATTGGTAAATGCGTCGCTTGGGTAAAAATCTATCCATTTTTCGACATAGGTCTCAGGAAGTTTTAGCAGCGCAGCTTTAGCGAATACTCCATCGACTAAAAAGATATTTAATACAGTGACAAAAAAAAAGGTAAGCCCTGACGAGCACGTGGTGTATTTGATAGTAAAGATTTCTACTGCCTGATATTTTTTTTTGTTAATTAATTGAGTCCTTCCCGTCAGTATTTATCGTTTCAGATAAAAAATGAATTTACGAGGTAACCCGAAAGCTTTGGCCATCCTCCAGCACAAGAGATTGTCCATCAAAGTTCGCTCTCATCTTGGTTTCGTAAAGATTTGTTGCATTAGATGGGTCCGCATTAGTCCAGCGCTTGATGTCCAGCCTGATGGAATTTTGTTCTTTATGATAAGTTCCATAACCTGAATCAATACCGCTACCATTTCCATTAACTAGAATAAAGTAACCATCAACCAGTGCCAGCATGCCATTTTCTAGTTTGTGGATCTCCCCCAAACCGTCACCGACGCGCTGGAATTTCTGAACAGTACCAGTACCTCTGCTGAAGATTAAAGTTAAGCCTTCACCAGCTCTGCTGACGGTTACATGATGTTCTGTGATGCCTCTGGAATTCATTACCTGGTTTTCCAATGGTGCCGTGCTTAAGGTTTGTTCGGCTGTCAAGTGAACATACTCTTTGCCAGCAGAATAGGGACCTGCATGCGCCATTGAGCCTTGGTTTTGGATAGGATCATTATCAAATACAGCATACTGCAAAAACACATCGTTCTTAAACAGGAAAATCCCCTTCAGTGGAAGGTCTTTTCCTTCAGAGGTAATAAGCGCGGTATACAGCCAAAGTCCTTCTACCTGTTCTGCAAGAGCATTTTCTTTTTTTGCTTCGCTTGAGGCGGGCGTCCCAAAGCTCAGTAATAAGATTATGAAGAATATATAAGTCTTGAATGATCCATACTTGTTCATGTCTGCCTCCGCCTTTTCAGTAGTTATTATAGAGAACTAATAACTACTTATAATGTTTGTTCAACATCTTAACCTGATCTAAGCGCGGCGTAAATTTCCTGCCGTGTTGAATATTATTCAAAAGTATAATGTTTCCTCTGCAACAGTTTTGTGTAATATTAATACCCGTGGCTTAATATATTTCAAATGTCTTAGTCTAATAACTATGGGGGAGTGAAGGCATGCAGAAAGTAATTATTACTAGTGCGAAGGCTAGTTTTAGTAGTTTGGTGATCCTAGTTACGATATTTTTCTCTGTTATCGGTGCCATTGTCCCGGTACATGCGCAGGATGAGATTGCACTTGAAGAAGTTGTTGTGAGCGCTCAGAGGAGAGAGCAAAACTTGCAGGACGTCCCAATTAGTATCTCAGCCTTCAGCGCAGAATCTGTAGAAGCTTACATGTTTGAGGATGTAACCGATTATATTATCAGAACTCCTAATGCTAGTTGGGCCTCCACTGGAGCAAAATCTCGCCGGGAGATAAGTATTCGAGGCACGACGAATTTTCTCAATGTTAATTCCACGATGAGATCTACTACATTCGCATTTTATGTAGATGACTTTAGCATTATGGGAAGTTCAGGAAATCCACCGATGATGGATATTGAACGAATAGAAATCCTGCGCGGGCCGCAGGCGACCTATTTTGGTCGAAATGCCCTTGGAGGAGGGATAAGTATCACTACAAAAAAACCTCATGATGAATTTGAGGCTGGAATTTCACTAGATTTTTCCCGTTTCAGCACTAAAGATATTGAGGCTACACTGAACCTACCAGGCAACGAAATGGTTGCGGTTAGGACTAGCATCAAGTATTCGGATACCGATGGAAATATTAAAAACATTCATCCTATCGGTGGAGGAAATGATTCTACGTACAAGTATGCTAAAACTAGAATTTTATTTACTCCAAACGATAGCCTCAGCATCGATATTACGGGGTCTGTTGCGTCGGAACGTGCGGGAATGCGTGAAGGTGTGCCTTCGGGCGAATTATCCTTCTTTGCTTCGCGATTATATCCAGGGGGAGCTGTTGAAGATGGTGTTGGATTTTGGCCACAAAACACCGATAAGGTAAATTTTGATTATCCGCAGAATGTAGGTACTCGGTGGCGCATGCTAACGGGGCGAGTAGATTACGAATTCAACGATATGCTGCTTACTAGTATTACCGGTTATATCGAATCTGATTTCTATCTCAATGGTGATGTTGATGGGGGTAGTACAAATGAGTGGAATGAGTTCCGAAACATAGAGCGGGATAGTTTTAGCCAGGAATTCAGATTGCAAAACACAGAGGATAGTGCTCGTTTGAATTGGAATGTAGGCGTTCTTTATGCTGAGGATAATGGTCATTTCGTTAGCTCGACCTTTACGGGCCCAGACAATGCGTTTGGTTTGCCTGGGGGCCTACTTATTGGTGGAGGGGACGATGAAGATCAGATCGAAGGGTGGGCAATTTTTGGCCAATTCGATTACGATCTGACCGCTGACTTGTCTATTTCTTTAGGCGGCCGCTACAGCGAGGAAACAAGAACCGTTGCGGAAAATTTCACTGATACTAGTGGCGCCGTGACATCAATTGGTGTTGAAGAAGATTTCACCGTCTTTACGCCTAGAATTGCAGCCAATTACAGTGTTAATGATGACGTGAATCTTTATGCAACGATTTCGAAAGGCTTTAAATCTGGAGGTTTGACAAGGTTTCTTGATGTCGGAGTTCCTTATGAGCCTGAGGAAATGTGGAACTATGAGGTTGGAGTGAAGGCTGATCTCATGGATAACAGATTGCGACTCAGTGCAGCTGCCTTCTATATGGACTGGAGCGATATGCAGGTAGAGTTTTTGGTGCCAGCGGTCGGAGAAGGTCTTGGTGGTAGTGTGGTAAGCAACGCGGACTCAGCATCTTCTAGAGGCTTTGAGTTAACAGTCACAGCTCTTCCGATCAGCAACTTAGAGATTAATTTTAGTGCTGGTTACCTAGATGCTGAGTTGGATAAGGCGACAATATTTATTCGCGACAATGTCTGTGATCATAGGCCGCCTTCAACTGAGTGTAACCACAATTTTAATGGTAGAACAACTCCATTGTCTCCGGAATGGACACTGGCGGCGGATGCTGAGTATCGATTTGATGTAGGAGGCAACGATGGTTTTGCAAGACTTGAGTGGAGTTATCGAGATGAGGTAGATCGCACACTCGTTGAAGGTTTGCTTCACGATGATACCGTGCCTTGGAAAGTGCCAAGTTATGACTTTTTTAATTTAAGGGTCGGTATACGTAATGAAAAATGGGCATTAACAGCTTATGTCGAAAACCTGCTCGATGAAGATTACTATGCAAATGCTTATGTGAAGGCTTGGCATGGTGGTGTTGCTGTAGAACCTTCATTTCAGACGTACGGTGTTCGTTTGAAATATAATTTTGGAGAGTAATCCAACACTAGTAGTTATGCGTTGACAACCAACCGCTGCAGCGTTAGCTGCAGCGAGCTGTACATTCAGTCTACTTTAATGGGGTGACACGAATGACCATAAAGAACAGCTTTTTCAAACTATTTATTCTTATCTTTATACTTATTTTTTTCAAAACACCCGTCGCATTAGCCGCGACTACAGCGATAGTGGGAGGTAATTTAGTTAATCTCGATGGTACAGGTGCGCTACTGGATAGTGTCATTCTCTTAAAGGGAGATCGAATATCTGAGATTGGAGAGCGGGGCAAATTGACTGTACCAGATACGGCGGATGTTATAAATGTGGATGGTAAATGGTTAGTGCCTGGATTAATGAATATGCATGTCCATCTTGGACTTATTCTCCCTGGCAAGCAGGCAGCAGAGCTTGCCAATGAGAGTGATGCAGCTTTAGCGCTTAGGATGGCGGCAGCGGCGCGCGAGAGTCTACAGGCGGGTGTGACGACTATTCGCCTTCCAGGTGACTCACGTCACGCAGATTTGGCCCTAAAGAGAGCTATAGAAAAGGGGCAGGCAGATGGTCCACGCATTTTCAGCGCAGGCGAAGCGCTTTCTATTACTGGTGGACATGGTTCAAAGAAAGAAGGTAAGGCAAACTGGGATGGTCCATATGAGCTCGTTAAGGCAGCTCGAACTCAGATTTCAGCTGGAGCCTCTTGGATAAAAATTTTAATTTCGGGTGGGATAGCTACCGATGGTGGAGGTTTAGCTGAAGCCTTAATGACTCCAGAAGAAATAAGCGCGGTTATTGATGCCGCCCACCGGTTTGGAGCGAAGGTAACTGCCCATTCTGGTTCGTCTAAAGCTACTTCTGTTGCAGTAGATTTTGGTCTTGATTGTGTTGAACATGGTTATTTTCTTGACCGAAAAACGCTTCGGAAAATGAAAAAGAATGGGACATGGCTGGTGCCTACCATAGTGGTTAGTCAGCCTGCGACACAGCCGTTTTTCGTGCGTATTGGTTCTCCGGAATGGTATTTGAAGCGGCGTGAGTCTGCCGGGAAGGCGCACTGGCAAATGCTGAAGATGGCTATAGAGGAGGATGTGAATATTGCTCTTGGTACTGATCAACTTCCGGCAGAACCGAACGATGGGACTACCGCTACTGCTAGAGAAGCCCAATACTATGTCGAGGCAGGGATGACTCCTACCGAGGCATTGCGCTCAGCAACTATTGAGACGGCAAAGCTTTTGGGAGCAGAGGATGAGATCGGTTCGTTGGAGGTGGGCAAGTATGCCGATATCGTAGCGCTCGAGACTGATCCAACTGAAGATATCAAAGCCTTGCGCAATATTGTGCTTGTTATGAAGGGTGGTAAGGTCTATCGCAACGATTTGACTAATTAAATAGAAAGTATAGTTAATGAAGCCTCATAACTGGGCACCTCTGTTCTTAAGCTTGCTGCTTGTAGGATGTAATGACAACCAATCTCACTTATCTAGTGATGTACTTATTACAAATGTTAATTTAATTGATGGGACGGGTGTAGACCTTCAGTCAGGTGTAGATGTTCGAATAACTCAGGATCGTATTAGCGAGATTGGTGCAGACTTGACCATCTTTGATCGCACTACGGTCATAGACGCCAAAGATAAATATATGATTCCAGGCTTGATTGATACTCACGTTCATCTTGATGCGCCAGTGGTGTTTCAGTTAACAGACAGTGAGAAAGCGCAAATCATAGAACATACCCCTAAGGCCTTTCTATACAACGGCGTCACGTCAGTACTTAATGTCTCTTCTGAAGAGGATTGGATTTTTTCTCAACGAGATATGGAGCGAAAGAATATTCTTCTTTCGCCGCGAATTTTTGCCATGGGTAGGTCCTTTACCCCGAATGGCGGCTGGGGGAGTCGTCATGGCGGTTCTCTCGCTGATAAAGATGAAGCTCTTGCCAAAGCGCTGGACTATATAGAACGAGATACGGATGGTTTTAAAGTTATTATCGAGGATGGGCTTGGCGCATCAGGAACAATGATCCGCATGAGTGACGAGATGATGATGGCAATTTCCAAGATCGCTAAAGAACACGACATACCGATTTACTCTCATGCGATTAATCTTGACGAGTTCCACTCCGCAGTAAAAATTTCATCTAAAGCGATCGTGCATGGATTGGAAGATCGAGTGCCGGAGGAAGACACGATTTGGGAAGATATGGTGGAAAATAATATCGCTTTTGTGCCCACCCAAAGTCTATGGGAGTCTTTCCTTCGGCATGATGAAGCAGCAGAGGATTTAAACGATCCTGTTTTGCGAGCTAGTGTTCCGCATTTTTTATTGGATTATATGCAAGATTCAGTTTACAGGGCGGAGGAGAGCAGTCGGTTTTTAGCAGTAGCTCAAATGCCTGTTTATAACTGGGCTAAAGAAAAAATACCGATCTTTATGGACAATATCCGTGATGCTTACGAGGCAGGTGTTACTTTGTCAATCGGTACGGATGCAGGTGGTCCAGTGGGCTATAATTTTCAAGGTTTTAACACTCCTTGGGAAGTTAAGCTTCTTCTACAAGCTGGATTGACACCAATGGAAGCAATAGTCGCTGCAACCCGCAACGGAGCAATTGTCATTGGTGTTGAAGATCAGTTAGGTACCATAGAGGTGGGTAAATTAGCAGATATCATTCTGCTGTCAGCTAATCCACTTATCAACATAGAAAACCTAAGAAAAATAGAGACCATAATTTTTAAAGGCATTGCGTATCCGCGTGGCGAATTTGCGTACAGAAAGCCTTAAAAATGTCTTAGTGATATCCTTCTACGCTATCTCGACCAGTAGGGGAACCCTTTATAAAGGCGATTACTTGATTAAAAAGTTTGCTGTTTCCATCTGCAAGTGACAAAGCAGTATCCGCATGGTCTTCACCTTCCAAAAGTATATATTCAGCTTTTACGTCAGCATCTTTAAGTTTTTCTGTGAATAGGAGAGATGTCTGGATGTATTTTTCTTTACTGCCCACCGCTACTAACGCTCTTGGAACGGGGTCGTTTATATGCAGGATGGGACTAGCTTGTTCCCGCAATTCTTGAGTGGGAGCATATGTATAAAGTTCCCCAGGTCGACCTCTATCTCTAACATCATATGGCCCGCTTATTGGAACGATACCCTTCAATATTTCCTTAGGTATACCTGTATCAGTGAGCCATGACCTATCTACTCCAACATCAGCAGATAGTATTGCCCCGGCGGAATGGCCACCTACATAAATATTTTCGCGATTACCGCCATAGCTGCTTATATTGTTATAAAGCCATTTTATAGCATCTTTCACATCGTCTGATTGGTCAGGATAATATGAGTTAGTTCCCGTCAGCCTATAGCTTGCTACTGCCGTAATCACTCCTGATTCGATGAAGGGTTTTGCAACAGATCCATAATGAGCCCTATCACCTTCTCTAAAGCCACCACCATGTAAGAAAAGGAAAATGGGTAAATCTGTATTATTACTCTTTGAAGGAAGATAAAGATCTAAACGCTGCTTTATATGTCTTCCGTATTTGAGATCAAGAATATGAGGGAAGTCTTTCCGTACTTCGGCCGTTTTTTCATTATTAATTTTGTAAAACTCAGTCCAATTAATAGTGAATCGATCAGGATTCTGAACAGTAAAGTATGTTTCCATATCCTGACATTGCAACTTAAAAGATGGAAAACTAAACATAACGGCAAACAGCGCTAATGATTTACTTGTCATACCTTTCTCCAAATTTTGTCTCTTAGGGGCCCTGCAAATATATCCTAATTTTTCATTAATTCGTTGGGATGTGTGTTTGATGATTCAGTCAGAGGCCATTATTTAAACATCAGCGAATGATCACTCCATCTTTTATAACGTGTGCTACATTTGTCCGCAGCAATGAGATATCGGTGAGCGGATCCCCATCGACAACGATAATATCCGCTATCTTTCCAACAGAGATGCTCCCTAATTTGTCTGATACACCTTGCATTTGTGCAGCACGAAGTGTGGCCGATTGTATTGCCTCCATTGGAGTTAGTCCTGCTTCACTCAAATGTTGAATTTCACGAGCTAATGGTGAGTGAAAATTCAGAGGAGAGCCGCTATCGCAGCCAGCGACCAACTGTTCTCGGCCGCCCTTTGCTACAAACCGCTTTAACTTATTTTTTGCAACTTTAACGCGTTCCTCAGCTCCTATTCCCCATGGGATCGAATTTATATTATTAAGGCTGTCTCTAAAATATTTATATATGTCTGGTGGGTACGCTCGCTTAAAATTAGGATGATCTATTATCTCAGGAAATCTAAAGGCACGTGCGTAGGAAGCGCGCATTTCGATAGTGGGTATTATGTAAGGGCCGCGGAGTATATTTGCTGATGGTCCACTACCGCTTGGTTTTTCCCCTCGGACAAGTAGTCGTAAATCGTCTTCACTATAGTCCGAGAGCGAATCGGCTGTGAACACATGATGAAGCCTGTCCACACCAGCTCTAATCGCCGTGCGATATGCTTCTATATGCCGAACATCAGCGTCCACGCCTAAGTTCAAGGAGTGTGCGGTGCTAGTAACTTCGCTAAGTATGTCGAGATCCCAAAATCCATAGACTTTGATCTGATCAGCTCCTTGGTTTGCCACCTCTGTCACCATTTTCTTAGCTTCTTTGGTGTTTGCTATTAGATAATCGTCATTGTTGATCGATTTGTTCCGATCTCCTTGCCTTAAAATTGGGCCCGCAAGAAATAATCTAGGACCTATCCGCTTGCCTGTTTTTATTTCTTCTCTAAGAGTTAATTGGGGTTTCAGCGGACCACCCGTATCGCGAAAAGATGTGATACCCGCCATTAGATTTATCTCTGCGACTATAGCCATTAATTCTATTGATCGGTCTTTATAACGATTAGGGAAGTCTGTGGGTGTTCCTTCGCCTATATGAAATAGATGTCCATGCGAATCCCATAATCCTGGTAAGACAGTCATCCCATTTGTGTCAATTATTTTGGCTGTTTTTGGTATCCCAATTTCGCTGATTTTTCCAACTGCTGCTATAGAGTTTTCTGATATCAAAACCACGGTATTCTCTAGAGGTTTCCCTCCAAAGCCATCGATTACTCGGCCACCAACTAATGCGAGAGTGGTAGATGATTTTGATTCGGGAAAAGCATTATCCTGGGCTTTAACAACAATACTACCTAGCAAGGTGTGTACTGTTATGGTGCATAGCAGTATTGAAAAAACTCTTACGCTCATAATTCCCCCGCACTACTTTTTCTAAAGTCTTTTGTATAAGATAAATTGTTAGTAAATGAAAGTAATTTCGGCTGTAAATCAGGAGGTTTTTCTGCGGTGATATTATCTAATTCTAAGTTTAATCCACTTATCAATAAAAATATCCATATGAGTAAGTCGGTAATAATTACGTCTTGTCTGATGGTTGTATTTTGGTTCACTCTTGCATTCAAGGTGAAGGCGGAAGCAGTTAAATCGAGCTCCGAAATCTGGTCTCAGTTCACTCGTGAGTTAGAGCTTGCAGGTCTGAAGGTGCTTGAAGATTATCCACAGCCGACATTACTGGATGAAAGCGAGGGATTGCGGTATTTGTTACAGCAACTGAGTACTTCAGTTCAGAATATTCTAGTGCGTGAGTCGGGAGAAATTCCTCTCTTGCGTGTTGGTGCCACCACTATAAACAAATGGGGAATGGATGGAGCGGATGCCAAGTATCAGGGCGCTCCAATCGATCCTTCTGGAGAGT
>CAJXCR010000073.1 GCA_913051825.1 uncultured Halieaceae bacterium | reverse complement strand
CTCTTTCGGATCATATAATTCTCTTAAGTCCTTAGAAGGTTGATCCAAAGAGAGCTATAACTCGTACCGCGATGTTGTAGATGAAGTAAAAAATTTCAAGGTCAAAGGTGCTATGAAAATAGGAATTGTGGGTTCAGGCATCTCAGGTCTTTCCTGCGCCTACTTTCTCGATAAGAGCCATGAGGTAACTGTTTTTGAATCGGAGAAAAAAATTGGTGGACACACGGCGACATTTGACGTTCAGCTAGATGATAAGACCTACCAAGTTGACACGGGTTTCATTGTCTTTAATGATAGAAATTATCCAAATTTTGTTAAACTAATAGAAGATCTCGGTATCGCAAAAAAAAATACCTCTATGGGTTTTTCTTTAAGCGATCCAGAAACAGGTATTGAGTATGCCGGCAAGAATCTAGATACGATTTTTGCTCAACGCCAAAATATATTTTCTTGGTCTTTCTTGACGATGCTTAGAGACATTATTCGTTTTAACAAACAAGCCACAGACGATCTAAAAAAAAATAACATAGACCCTTCAGAAAATCTTGGCTGCTACCTAACAAGAAACAGCTATAGCAAAATTTTTGTAGATAAATATCTGGTTGCCATGGGCTCGGCAATCTGGTCTGCAGACTGGGATAATGTATTGGAATTCCCTGCTATTTTCTTTGTTTCGTTTTTTCATAATCACGGATTGCTCTCTATTCGAAACAGACCTCAATGGCACGTTATTGAAGGAGGTTCTAGAGAATATCTTGCTCCTCTAACCTCTAGATTTAGAGACAATATTCTTACGAATTGTCGAGTAACATCCATATCACGACAAGAAAAGTATAAAGTTCGTGTCCAAGTAGAAAGTGGACAAACTTATTTTTTTGACCAGGTCGTCATAGCAACTCACTCTGATCAAGCCCTAAAAATTCTCGAGGATCCACTCGAAGAAGAGAAGCAAATTTTAGGGGCCATACCCTATCAGGTTAATGAGGTTATCTTACATACTGACACTCAACTATTACCGAAAAACCCTAAAGCCTGGAGCAGCTGGAACTATAGATTGAAATCGAATAATTACAGGGCAACGGTCACATATAATATGAACATTCTTCAAGGAATCTCTGCTCCCGAGACATTCTGTATCACTCTGAATGATTCCAACTCAATAAACGCAAGTAAGATCCTGGGGAAATTCGAGTACCAACATCCAGTATTCTCATTCAAGGCCTGCTCAGCCCAAAAAAATTGGGCTTCTATAAATGGCGTTTCCAATACCTGGTACTGCGGAGCATATTGGGGGAATGGTTTCCATGAAGATGGAGTTAATAGCGCTCTTAAAATTGCCAAAGAACTAACATAAGTGCTACAGATAAATACATGAAGTCAAAACTATACACCGGCCTACTTCGTCACCGAAGACACGAACCCACTATGCATAGTTTCACGTACCGTGTTTTTATGCCCTTCATTTGTCTTCAGGAACTTCCGGATTTACTAGATAAAATTCCGCTTTGGTCCGCTCGGCATTTTGCTTTAGGTTACTTTAAGAGGTCAGATTTCCTAGGCGATAACAAGAACTCATTAATCGAAGAAGTGCGGCAAAGAATATTTGTGGAAACAAAAGCTCTTCATGACGGGCCAATTTTTTTGCTCGCAAACCTTCGCTATTTTGGTTTTCAAATGAACCCTATCGCATTTTATTATTGCTACAACCGAGAAATGACTGAACTGCAGTATATTGTCGCCGAGGTTAACAACACCCCTTGGGACGAACGTCACAGCTATGTCCTCGAGGGGCCTGGGACTGACACTTGGTTAAAAACAGAATTTGATAAGTCGCTTCATGTGTCTCCTTTCAACCCAATGGACATGCAGTATCACTGGCGCAGCAATGCACCAGGATCAAGATTAATAGTCCACTTAAAAAATTATCAGGATGATCGATTGATCTTCGATGCCAGCCTAGCGCTAAAAGCGAGAGCCTTAAACGCGTGGTCATTAAATCTACACCTGATTCGATATCCGCTGATGACCATCAATATTGGAGCGGCTATCTATTGGGAAGCGCTTAAACTATTTGTTAAGGGTACGCCGCTCCATTCTCATCCTAAAAGAAATTCTCCGAGGCATTAAATGACTAAAGGTATTATCTCACTAATTAATTTATTAGGTATGAATCAACTATCAGATAGAAAAAAATCGCTAAGCCGAAGCATTTTGTTAAGACTATTTAATAAAATTTCAGTTGGGATTTTAACCATAGAAGATGATTCTGGGAAAATCACTTTAGGCAAAGACGAACAAAGAAAAGATCTTAATGCAGAAGTGATAATCCATGACAGAAGCGTTTATGGAAATATTTTAAGTGGCGGAGTATTAGCGTCAGGTGAAGCATATATAGATGGGAGCTGGAGCTCCCCCAACCTTCCAATGGTCATGCAACTTTTCAGTGCTAATCTAAGCATGTTAGAAAAAATGCGTTATCAACAAAACCTGGCAGGCAGACTCAGACTTTCAATAGAACATTTCTTTAATAGAAATACCGTTGAAGGTTCTCAGCGCAACATAGCAGCTCACTACGACCTAGGTAACAATTTTTTCAAGTTGTTTCTAGATAACAGAATGATGTACTCGTCAGCTGTATTTTTTGACGGAGCGAGCAGTCTTGACAAGGCTTCTCAGGATAAACTCGACAACATTTGTGAACTGCTAGAACTAACCGAAGAAGATCATCTATTAGAAATTGGCACTGGTTGGGGTGGAATGGCCATCTATGCTGCGCAACAATTTAATTGTCAAGTAACGACAACGACAATATCAAAAGAGCAATACAAATATGCGCTAGAGAAAGTGAAGAAATACGGTTTAGAGGAAAAAATAAATGTTTTACTCGAAGATTACCGCAACCTAAGTGGACAATTTAATAAACTGGTATCAATAGAGATGATAGAAGCAGTAGGTGAACAATTTTTCGGGGAATATTTTGAGTCTTGCAGTCAACTACTGACGCCAAATGGAAAGATGGTATTACAGGCGATAACCATCCCAGATCAAAGATATCGAGCCGCGACCAATACGGTTGATTTCATTAAGAAATATATTTTCCCTGGAGGCTGTCTCCCTTCAGTAGGAAAAATTGCATACCATGTAGGGAAAGATACGGATATGCAAATCACGCACTTACGAGATATAGCACATGACTATGCAACAACTTTATCTATCTGGAGAGGCAGATTTTTATCCAAATCAGAGGAAGTCCTCCACCAGGGATTTGACGAAAAATTTATCCGAATGTGGGAATTTTATCTCGCCTATTGTGAAGGTGGTTTTCGAGAACGAGTTATAGGGGCTGTGCAGTTGTGCTTAGTTAAACCTAGTTTCAAACCCAACGAACATCCAAATACTAAATATCTTGATCCATGAATTTTATATTTGGACTATATTAAAGCCTCATTTCATTTTGCTTGGCTTTTTCTGTTTTGTAGATATATTCCTGGAATAATTAACGCCAAGCCGACCAGTGTGGCCAATTGAATAGTCTCGTTTAGTATGAGTGAAATAAAAATCAACGAAAGCACGGGAGAGAGAAAAATTAAGTTCCCCACACGAGAAATCGAAGTTGTTTTTCTAAGAGCAAAAATCCAAAAAACATAAGCAACCCCCATTTCACATATACCGATATAAATGGCCGGGAAGATAGCGTCCAAGTTGACAACTAAAGAATTAGAAAACAACAGGGTTAATACGAATGCGAAAGGAGCAGCAATTATGAAATTAATCGCCAACCCTACTACTGGATCAAGTTTTTGAGCAGCGTTCATTATCCAGTAAAGAGCCCAAACAATAGTGCTGGATAGAGCAAGAAAAACTCCTAGTTCGTCAGTAAATTTTAAGGACAAGAAACTACCTTGAGTGGCAATTATCACTACTCCAAAGTAACCGAGAAACATTGCCAAGAAATCTACTTTACCCAGTCGCTGCCCCAACAACGGCACACTTAATAAACCCAGAGTTATTGCCCAAGTATAGTTAATCGTTTGTGCTTGCTGTGCAGGCAGGCGGCCATAAGCAGAAAATAGTAAAAAGTAAAAAACTAACGGATTAAGTATTGCCATCCCAAGAAAGTAACTCAGTTTAGTTTTTATTGCGTCAAAAAGAAGTGCACACCTTCCTTGGTAGCACACTATAGAACAGAGAATAATCGCAGAGGTAAACGTAGAAAAAAACAATAGCTGAAAAACATCTAACACGTCTAACGCAAGTTTTATAGCGGTTGCAGATGTGGACCACAAAAACACCGCCGACAAACCATAGTAGAAAGATTGATTTTTATTGATCACTAACAAAATCCTAGCAGTTAAAACCGATATAGGAAATAAAGATATTTAAAAAATCTTGTGGGTATAATAACCCTAGCGGCTTTGCGCTACCTTCAAACCCTAAAGAAAGTATTCTTAATAGAGGCCAATGATTCCTATGGAAGATGACGAAGTAAAAGAACGAAATCTCAGTGTCGCCCTTGCTCTATTTCCACTTACGCTACTTATTCTTCTTTTAGGTTTATCAGTTTTTTTATTTGGCTCAGATTCTTCATATGGAGCAAATCAAATTGCGCTAGTGATTGCCACATTTGCTGCCGCTATAGTGGGGAAAAAAATTGGGATTCCTTGGGCGGAACTTCAGGAAGGGATTCTAAACGGGATTATGATAGGACTGGCACCAATCTTAATTCTACTTGCTGTCGGAGGTTTGATTGGGACATGGATACTCTGCGGCACTGTGCCAAGCATGATTTATTACGGCGTACAGATTCTTGAACCAAGTATATTTTACGCGGCATCTTCTCTGATTTCTGCTGTAGTAGCGGTCAGTATCGGTAGTTCTTGGACCGTAGCTGGAACTTTAGGTATTGGTCTTATGGGAATATCAACTAGCTTTGGACTTTCCCCAGCAATAACTGCCGGTGCAATTATATCTGGAGCCTATTTCGGCGATAAACTTTCACCTTTATCAGACACTACCAATCTTGCATCGGCCGTAGCTGGCCAAGATTTGTTTGAACATATTAAGCATATGCTGTGGACTACAATTCCTGGCTATGCAATAACACTTATTATTCTTTTAGTAATAAGTGAGTCAATCGCGGCATCTCCCGACGATATCAGGATTTTACAAGAAAACCTTCGATCAGAATTTAATATTGGTCTGCATCTTCTCCTACCACTGATTTTTATGCTGATCTTAATTTATAAGCGCATAGCAGCATATCCAGCCATTGTAATAAGTAGTTTATTTGGAGCTGTTTTTGCAGCAATTTTCCAATCAAATGTTGCTGCTGATCTCGCTAACTCTCCCGGGCTTTCAATCAACCTTGCAACACTCAAAGGGATCTGGATAAGCCTCTTCGACGGATTTCAATTAAATAGCGGAAACGAATTTCTCGATAAACTGTTAAGTAAAGGCGGGATGAGTTCCATGCTAAACACGGTCTGGCTAATTGTCACGGCTTTAGGCTTTGGCGGTATCTTGGAAGCAACTGGAATACTTAGATTCCTCATTAATCGAGCACTTAAGGGAGTCACTAGCGCCGGCAGTCTGATAAGCGCAACCACGATTGCTTGCGTGGGAACAAACGCGCTAACGGCTGATCAATACATGGGTATTTCATTACCAGGACGAATGTTTAAAGATGAGTATGAGAAAATAGGGCTTTCAAGCCTGAATCTATCAAGAACAATTGAAGATTCAGCAACTATGACATCAGCATTGATTCCATGGAATACCTGTGGAGCTTATATGTCTGCAACACTGGGAGTGGCAACAATAAGTTATGCTCCATATGCCTTTTTAAACTGGTTATGTCCGTTAATCGCAATATCTTATGGCTTCCTTGGAATAGCGCTAAAGCCTAGCGCCTCCAACTCTGAAGTTAGCTTAGTCGCAAATTAATGGGAATTTCAGAGCCTGATTGGGATTATCCAGACCCTTTCTTTTTAGATCGATTGGTCTTAGAGGATGATGTCGATGAACTCCTTCATACTAATAACACAGTATATGTCCATTGGTGCCAAGAAGTAGCGTGGGCACATTCTGCGCAACTAGGATTGAATATAGACCGCTATAAAGAATTAGATAGAGCAATGGCCATAACCTATAGTGAATACAAATATTTAAGGGCTTCTAATGTCGGTGATAAGGTGAAAATAGGCACCTGGATCGTGTCCTGGGACAAAAAATTGACTATGAAAAGAGAGTTCCAGGTAATTCGGGAAGATGGGGCTACTCTGTTGCGTGGAGCAATGCACTTCGCATGTATAGAGATAAGTACTGGGAAGCCTCGACGACTACCAAAAGAATTTGTAGAGGGGTATGGTCCAGCCGTTTTAATTTAGTTAAAACTGCGTTTCAGATCCACTATCAGCAATTATCCCAACTAAATGCAAGTGTCTCTGCAATAGATGAACAACCCACTTGAAGCATCAGGAGACGATCCAACCCAACCGCCACTCCACTACAGAACGGTAACCCAGATTTTAGGGCCGACATAAATTTTTCGTCTATTGCCCGAGGTTCTTTACCAACTTCTATCCTTAACTTATTTTCTGAAATAAACCGCATTCTTTGCTGTGATTCATTTGCAAGTTCCGTATAACCGTTGGCAAGCTCTACTCCATCAATAAAAAGTTCAAATCGTTCTGCCACAGCAATACCATTTTCATTACGAAGCCTAGCCAAAGCTGCTTGATCTTCAGGGTAATCAAAGATAAAACAGACTCCTTCGCTACTGAGTTTCGGCTGCAGAATATTTCCCATTAGCAAGTCAAGTATCTCTGATCTTTTAAGGTCAAGTTTGATATCGTCTAAATATCTGCGCGCCACTGCCAACAATTCATCTTGAGTGGCAATAAATGGATCAATTTCGAGCAGATCACAAAATATATCTCTATAGGAAATTTTTTTATACTTCGAACAGCCTACTAGACATACTTTAATTAATTCAAACACTTCTGACATTAATTTGTGATAATCATAATCTGGTCGATACCATTCTAGAATGGAGAATTCTGGATTATGGTATCTTCCAATCTCCTGACCTCTAAAGGCCTTAGCGATCTGAAAAATTGGACCGCTGTCTGCACATAAAAGCCTCTTCATCGCATATTCGGGAGAGGTCTGTAAATATTTCTTTTGCTCAGATTTAGTCTCGAATATTTCAATATTTGGATCAGTAATACTGGAACTGGCTAACAATGGAGTTTCTACCTCTAGAACGCCCTGCTCTGAAAAAAAAATACGAATTGTGTTTAGAAGCGCGGCACGGGATTCCAGCAATTTTCTACTAGCATTGGGCTCCCAAGATGGCAATAGTTTAGTCCTTGCCTGCTCGGTTTTGATATTCTCCGGTACGAGTATCTACACGAACGATTTCCCCTTGATTAAGAAATAGTGGCACTTTTATTGTAGCGCCTGTACTCAATGTTGCCGGCTTACTCCCACCCTGGGCGGTATCTCCTTTAAGACCAGGATCTGTTTCTACAATCTCTAACTCTACAAAATTGGGAGGTAAAACTGACAATGGAATTCCATTAAAAAGAGTTATCTCGCAGCTATCTTGTTCTTTAAGCCATTTTTTTGAATCACCAACAACATTTAAATCAGCCTGATATTGCTCAAACGTATCCGGCTCCATGAAATACCAAAATTCACCGTCGTTATATAAATACTCCATTGATCGATCAACGACGTCTGCCGACTCCAGACTATCACCTGATTTGAATGTACGCTCCCAAACTCTACCTGTCTTTAAGTTCCTTAATCGAACCCGATTAAATGCCTGACCTTTACCAGGTTTGACAAATTCATTTTCTAAAATACTGCATGGATCTCCATCCAGCATCACTTTAATTCCTGAACGAAATTCATTTGTAGAATAATTAGCCATAAAAATAAAATCCGGAGTATTAAAATAGCGCCTAATAATAACCTAGGGACTTGGATTTATCAGCAGCAAAAACTTTTTAAAATTGTTTTTTACGTCGACCAATGATGTCGATCGGCTATCCCGAGAAGATAAAGTATCGAATCAATACTAACCTGAGAGATGGATTGCTCCGCACTTTCAATAACTTTAGGCTTAGCTCTAAATGCGACCCCGAGGCCGGCGGCGCTTAGCATAGCAATATCGTTTGCTCCGTCACCCACTGCTATGACTTGCTCACTATCAAGTCCCTCTTGTACAGAAATTTCCTTCAATAATTTCGCCTTTCCTTCACCATCAATTATCGTACCAACGATTTGTCCGGTTAATTTTCCATTTAATATCTCTAACCTATTTGCGAAAACATAATCAATACCTAATTCATTTCTCAATTTATCTGCAAAAAAAGAAAAACCTCCAGAAATTATAGCTGTCTTATATCCCAGCATACGTAAAGTTTTAACTAAATTATCAGCACCTTCAGTTAGAGGTAATTTTTCTGCAACAATCTCCAGTGCAGAAAGTGGTAAGTCTTTGAGCAAAAAGACACGATCTCGAAGGCTTTTTTCGAAATCAATTTCTCCTTTCATTGCCTTATCCGTAATATTTTTTACAGACTGACCAACCCCGGCCAGCTGAGCAAGCTCATCAATCACTTCCGTTTCAATTAAAGTCGAATCCATATCAAAAACCACTACCCTTCGATTGCGGCGATACTGATTATCTTCCTGGAATGCTAAATCCACACCTAATAAGCGGCTTAATTGTAAAAGATTACGCCTAAAATTCATGGAGTTATCTACTTCACCGGTTAGTGAAAATTCGATACACACTTTATTTTCTTTTTTTATTTCTTTCTCAAGCGAAATGGGTCCTGAAAGTCGCTTAACTTCATCTATATTTAATCCATTTTTATAGATTACTTCCGCTACTTTAGATAAGTGCTCGGCAGACAGTTTTCGTGCGAGCAAGGTAACAATAAATCTGGAAGAGTCTTCTCTTTTAACCCATTGGGAATACTTTGGAAAATCAATACTGGAAAAAGATATGGAGAGGTTTTTGTCCTTCACAAAATCTTTTAGATGTTGACGTCGCTTCTCGTCATCTACTTCATCAGAAGTCTCTACTAGAATTCCCAGAATTATGTTTGAGTAGATAACCGACTCACCAATATCCAAAATATTTGCGCCGTAGTTAGCAAGTATATCCATTACTCCGGAAATCAGACCTTGCTGGTCATGGCCCGACAGTGTAACTAGTTCAATCTGACTCAACCGACTTCTCCATACTTAGTGATGAAATTTTATACTGCAAAGTGACTTCAGGAAACTAATTGCCTTAAGTGTATAAGTAGGTTTAGGCTTTGCATTCTAGCTCTTTATGTTTTATCTAGGGGACAAGTAGATTGTTTAAACGTTTTTTAAAAGCAACCCTCGAAGTTCAACTTGCTATAACTTGCTCGCTTTTTTGTCTCTTAAGCGGGCTAATCTTAACTTTTCTTGCTAGCATTTCCAGTTTCTACCTACAGAAAGAGAGTCTAGATTTTCTAGGACAAGCATTAGCTGATCAGCTGAGTAAGCAAATCATTGAATCTATGGAAACGGGTGACCTCATTGATCTAGTAGGTTCATTGCAGTCTTTCATTTCCGATTCTTCGGCTACAGTCGCATTAGTATATGACATAGAGGAAAACATTCTAGCCAGCTCTGGAAAAATCACGGATGACTTCCCTCAATATACTGCTCCTATTTTGATAGGAAAAGATCTTGCAGGCAGTGTAGTTATCGAAATCAACACTTCGCGTAACGATCTTTTGCAATTTAGATTTGTTGTCAGCTTAATGGGGCTTGCAGTGTTTTTCAGTATCGTTATATTTTTCGCCACAAAGAAGCTGTCTCTTTTTATTACACGCCGACTCCGCTATGCGACTGAACAGCTAGAAATTAAAGAAAATAATCACCTTAAAGAAAATAATGTTTTAGCAGAACTAGAAAAACAAATCGAAAGCCTTCCACTCAGTCTTCTAAAATATCCCGCAATAACAAACATGGCCGATAGAACTAATAATAAAATCTCCATCCTTTACCTACATATTCATAGTTTAGAGAAATATCTTCAGACTTTAGACGAAGTATCCCTTCGCGCATATATTGAACCTATCAGTCAGATTATTTCTTATGCAGCGGATTTTTATGAAGGTGACACAAGAGTTGTTCGTCTATTTGGCTCTGCTATTTTCTTTGAAGAGCAGGATAATAATTTATCCGCTGCATTCAGAGCGATTTCATGTGGTCAACTAATTCGATCTGTTCAACAGGAAGTTCAAGACAAGATGGATCTATCTATCCAAATTCGAATGGCTGCTGATCTTTGTGAGATGGAAACGGAAGGCAGCCAAGACATTTATGGCGAAATCCATATCCAAACTTGTCTCAATAAACTACAGCAACAGTGCGCGTCCAGTGAAGAGGAGTTGCTGCTCAGTGAGAAACTTTTAGCGGATTCAGAGGCCAAAAGAACGCTAGGAATTCCTATGGAAAGTGATTGTCAAAATGGTTTTCTTCCAGCAGGTTATTTTGATGTCCCAGAATTAGATATGATTGATAGACAGCGCTGGATGATAATTCGCAAAATTGGAATTCTAGATTAATTAAGTTAGTTCGATATAGCGCTCGATTTGAATTGAGTCAACTTTTTGCAGCCCCTTAGGTAGTTTCAAACCACGCCTACCACGTTCTCCTCGATAGCGCTCTAAATCAGAGAACTTTAGCTTAAGATGGCGTTTCCCCGAGAAGACTACCAAATTATCTTCCGAGGCAACGATCTGAACACCGACCATCCATTCTTCGCGATTTCTCAAACGTGCAGTCGGAATATTTATTATCTTATTCCCTTTGCCTCTTGCCAACTCGGGCAGTTCTGACAATGGGAACATAAGCATTCGGCCTTCATTTGATACGGCGACTACACAGGAGTCCTTTTTTTGACTTATTAATGCAGGTTGAACAACCTTAGAAGAGTTGGGAAGTGTTAGAGCCGTCTTTCCAGAGCGATTTTT
>CAJXCR010000072.1 GCA_913051825.1 uncultured Halieaceae bacterium | reverse complement strand
GATTACTAGGATAATTTTGAGTTACTGCTAAGTCGTTATCAATATATCGCAATGAAACTAACGATTGTGTATTGCAACTCTGCTGTTTTTCATCACTTGAAAACTCTGCCCGCCCCTCTCCATGCGCGACCACGATCGGCATATGAGTTCCAGCCATATCCATAAAAAATACTGATGGGCTATGCTCAATTCTAACAAGTGAAAGTCTGGATTCAAATTGCTCTGATCTATTACGAACAAAACTTGGCCAACATGAAGCACCGGGTATAAGATCCTTTAAACCTGAAAGCATTTGACAACCATTGCACACTCCCAGAGTGAAGGAATCTTCCCTTTCAAAAAAGCGAGAAAACATCTCCCTGATCGACTCATTAAAAAGAATCCCTTTAGCCCAGCCCTGACCAGCACCGAGAACATCTCCATATGAAAAGCCACCACACGCAACCATTCCCTTGAAATCGGACAAATCAAATCTTCCGGCTTTCAAATCACTCATATGCACGTCAACAGATGTAAAGCCAGCTCGATCAAATGCAGCTGCCATCTCCAATTGCCCATTTACGCCTTGCTCGCGCAGGACCGCTATTTTTGGTCGGGTAACGCTACCTACTAGAAATGGAGCACTAACGTCCTCCTCCAGGTCGAATGTTAAATTAGCAGACAAACCCGCATCTGAATCGTTTATCTTTTCAAACTCTTCACGAGCACATTCGGGATTATCACGCAGCGATTGTATTTCAAAACTGGTTCTGGCCCACAATCTTTGCAGATTACTTCTCTTTTCGCACCAAATTAAATCACCATCGCGTTTAATAGATATATCTTCTCCCTTTAACGCCTTGCCTAAGATATGAGTTTTTTCGTCCAATCCACATGTTTTAGCCAAATCAAGAAAGCGCGGATAATTAGATCTCGAGACTTGGAAGACTGCGCCAGCTTCCTCCGCAAACAATATTTCAAGAGGTTCGCCTGGGATATCAGATAAATCAATCTCAAGGGCACAGTGACCTGCAAAGGCCATTTCAATTAAGGTAACCACCAAACCACCGTCAGATCGATCGTGATAGGCTATTGTCAAACCCTCTTTCAAAGCTTTCTGAGCAAATAAAAAGAAGGATTTCAGATGTTCAGAGACGTCTATATCGGGTGGAGTATCCCCAATTTGGCTAAATACCTGAGCCAGAGCAGATCCCCCTAAGCGATTAGCACCTCCCCCTAAATCGATGTAAATCAAAATATTTTCATTTTCCGAAACCAACTCTGGCGTCAAGACATCACGGACATCTGTGACTGGCGAAAAAGCCGAAACCACCAAAGAAACTGGCGAAACTACTGTTTTTTCTTGCCCATCAGCCTTCCACGAAGTTCGCATAGACATTGAATCTTTCCCTACGGGAATAGTGATGCCTAACTCGGGACAAAACTCCATTCCAACAGTTCGGACCATGTCAAAAAGAACTGCATCCTCCCCCTCATGATCAGCAGCACACATCCAATTTGCAGATAATTTTATTTGCGAAATTGATGCTATCGGCGCCGCCGCTATATTGGTAATGGCCTCGGCTATCGCAATTCGAGCGGAAGAGGGACCACTTAACAAGGCTAGCGGCGCTCTCTCACCCATAGACATAGCCTCGCCCAGATATGAATCGTATGAAACTGAAGTGACTGCACAATCAGACACAGGGATCTGCCAAGGACCCACCATCTGATCTCTAACAACTAACCCCGTAACAGATCGGTCTCCAATAGTAATCAAAAATTGCTTACTCGCCACAACTGGCAACTGCAGAACTCTCTTTATTGCCTCATCAACGTCAGTAATCTTATTTAACTGCTTAAGGTCAGATTTTCCCCTAACCGCGATGCGGTGCATTTTAGGAGGTTTGCCAAAAAGTACTGCCATCGGCAAATCAATAGGAACATTTGAAAATGAGGAATCTTTTACAATTATCTGTTTTTCCTTTGTGGCAGTCCCTACAACTGCGTGAGGACATTTCTCTGATAGACAGATTTTTTCGAAGACTTCTATATTTTCTGGCTCTACCGCTAACACATATCTTTCCTGGGATTCATTACACCAAATTTCGTGTGGAGCCATACCGGAGTCGTCAGAAGGAATATCACGAATTTCAAAAACACCTCCTCGACCTGCGTCTTTAACCAACTCTGGTAAGGCATTAGACAAACCTCCCGCACCAACATCGTGAATAAAGGCAATTGGGTTAGCCGAGCCCATTTGCCAACATCGATCTATCACTTCCTGACAGCGTCTTTCGATTTCTGGATTTTGCCTTTGTACAGAGGCGAAATCTAACAATTCATTTCCATCAGCACTTGCTACAGAAGAAGCAGCACCCCCTCCCAGACCAATCAACAACGCCGGACCTCCCAAAACGATCAAATGGGCTCCATCTAAAACCTCACCTTTATTAATGTGCTCTCTATTAATATTGCCATAGCCACCAGCAATCATAATTGGCTTGTGATAACCTCTAACCTCTTTGCGCCCACGATCGACTATAGACATTTCAAATGTTCGAAAATATCCACATAAATTAGGCCTGCCAAATTCATTATTAAAAGCTGCCGCCCCAATGGGACCTTCAACCATAATCTCCAATGCAGAAACCTGTCGATCTGGTTTTCCATAGTAAGTCTCCCAAGGAAGCTCATAACCTGGAATAAATAAATTGGAAACCGAAAATCCAGTTAATCCGGCCTTCGGCTTTGAACCGCGTCCAACCGCACCTTCGTCACGAATTTCCCCACCTGCTCCGGTTCCGGAGCCAGGGTATGGAGCTATTGCGGTGGGATGGTTATGAGTCTCAACCTTCATAAGTATGGCCACATCCTGAGGATGATATTGATAGCATCGAGAAACGGGATCTGGATAAAATCTTTTCACAAAATGGCCTTCAATTACCGCTGCATTATCGGAATAGGCAGAGAGAATTCCTGTCGAATTGCAATTGTAGGTATTACGAATCATGTCAAATAAGGAATAATCTTGTCGTTGTCCATCAACAGTCCAAGAAGCATTGAAAATCTTATGTCGACAATGTTCTGAATTCGCTTGAGCAAACATCATTAATTCGATGTCATTAGGATTTCGATTCAAATCTTTAAAACTTGAGGCTAAATATGCCACCTCATCTTCAGCTAAGGCTAAACCATAATGCTGATTTGCTTGCTCTAATGCTAGTAGACCATTTGCTAGAAGGTTTATCTCGGTAAGCTGTTTTGGATCGGCAACAGAAAAAAGCTCGTTTATCGCATCAATATCAGTTAAGACACTCTCTGTCATTCTGTCGTAAAGACAGGACAAGACTCTTATTAATGAACTTTCAGAAAGGTCTAGTGGCATATCAAGACAATAGGAGATCCCTCTCTCTAATCTATTAAGTTTATCTATTCCACAGTTATTACAAATATCAGTCGCTTTACTGGACCAGGGAGAAACAGTTCCAGGCCTTGGCACGACAAAAAAATTTCTCGCCGTATCATTCAGAGATTCACTAGCTGGCTCTGCAATTGATGGTCCATATAGCAGGAGCTGATCAAGGATCAACTGCTCATTTTGGTCAAGTGGCTCTGTGACGTCGAAGTAATGCAAGTATCTTGCGCTCTTCAGATGAACACGAGAGTCGACTGCAATAAGTTTCTTTTTAAGCTTATCAAAGCGAAAATCGGATAACGCGCTAGGACCAAAACTGGTTTGCATACTTACCTATGAAATACTTTGGAGAGCGAGGGACTCTGATATTCTATACTGAGACGCATAACTACTGAACCAACTATAACACACCAAAAACTGGTAATTGTACCAGTGCTAAAACCATTTTTGCTCCTAAAATCCTGCCCATGAAAACGTGCCTGCAGGTGATTATTAGTGCAGTTTTTTTCATATCCGCTAACCAACTTGGTTGTGACTCCTTCAGCGAGCTCACCAAAAGCGGAGAGTTAACGGTCTCTACCGTAAATAATCCTCATACTCATTATTCTGATCATTCAGGATCTAAGGGATTTGAATATGATCTCACAAAAAGCTTCGCTGAAGCTTTAGGTCTTGAACTTCGTGTGATACCGGCTAAAAATTCATCTGAAGCTCTTCGGCTCTTAGATAACGGAGAAGCTGATATAGCGGCTCTCGGTGAAAAAATTTCAAGTGCTCCAAACTTTTTTCAGCTAGAGACTCAACCACATACTATAGCCAATCTAGCTGTCGTCTACATGGCTGGAAACTCTAGACCACGAAAAATTTCAGATCTCGAGGCTCTGAGAATATCTGCAGACACACAATCCTGGTCGACTGACTTAATTAAGAGCTTTGTAGGAATCGATTTTATTACTTCGACACCTAACGCTAGCACCAAAGTTTTACTTGATTCTATTCAGACCAAAGCAGCTGACGTGGCGATTGTAAACGGAATTGAATTTAAGTTTTTACAAAAACTATACCCACAGCTAAAGCTAGCTTTCGTCATTGAAGAAACTCAAATCCCAATCGGTTGGTATGTAAATAATACTTCTTCGGGAATTGTTTTAAAAAAACTCGCTGATCATTTCATTGACACAGCAAGTAAAAGCGGCGTCACTGATTCCTTAAGGAGTAAAGCATTTGTTTCTCTTTCAGACTTTTCCAACGGAGACGCATATACATTTGATAAGAGAATCCAAGAACGATTGCCCCTCTATAAAGACAGCATTAACCAAGTTGCTGAAGAATTTGATCTGGAGTGGGAGCTGCTAGCCGCTATCTCATATCAAGAATCTCATTGGAATCCATGGGCAACTTCCCCTACTGGAGTACGTGGGATGATGATGCTGACGCAACGAACCGCTGCAGAGCTTGGCGTTGTAAAAAGAACAGACTTGTATCAAAGCCTCAGGGGTGGCGCAGAATATTTTCTAGATCTACACAGCAGATTACCTAACGACATTTTTGAACCGCATCGAACTTCACTTGCACTAGCGGCATATAATGTCGGAATGGGACATCTGGAGGATGCGCGCGTGCTAACCGAAAAAATGGGAGGAGATCCCCATAATTGGATAGACGTGACCAACTATCTTCCTTACCTGCAAATCAAAAAACATTATGAGACTACCAAACATGGATACGCAAGAGGATCTGAAGCCGTAACTTATGTTAAGAATATTCAAAATTATTACCAGACCCTGATTTGGCATCAGCTTTTATCTCAAGATTCAACTGAACCTTATCCTCATTTTCAGGTCGCATTATTGCCTAATAGTATTAATGGCAAACATTGGTCGGCTCTATAAGAGATCACCTTCGCTCTAAGAAAAAGCTCCGCAAAAGGTTTCCACTTTCCTCTGCTAACAATCCATGAGCCCACTTAACATGATGGTTGTGGTATTTTTGATCAAAAGTTTCAAAACAAGAGCACACAGCTCCAGAACGACTATCTAGAGCAGCAAAAACTACTCTCTTGATCCTGGCGTGTATTATAGCACCGACACACATTGTGCACGGCTCCAAGGTTACAAATAGCTCTGCACCAGGCAATCGATAATTTCCTAAAGATTTACTTGCATCTCTAAGAGCGATAATTTCCGCATGGGCAGTTGGATCAAGATTTCCAATACAGCGATTACCGCCCCTGCCCACTACTTTTCCATCAACAACAATCAAAGCCCCCACGGGAACTTCACCTAGATCCATTGATTCGAACGCAAGGTCCAACGCCTCTCGCATAAATCCCTCATCTCGAGATTGAAAATCACCTGCCATACCTCCGGTTATTCCTCTCCTATGATTACACCGTAATCATCTATTATAGTTGAATAGCGTTAGTTCAGGAAAAACAACGTCTACTGGAAAAGCGACCAATAACAAACTAAGCTGGGTGTTGCCAAAACTGCTACATTCATAACTTCGTTAGCCCAAGACTCAGATTATGGGAACTTAAAGAATGGGACTGACAAAAGAACTAAATAATTTTGATGGCGTGGAAATACCATACGGTTGCTATTGGACTACTCCCTTTAGTCGCTGGCAAGGCAGCTTCTCTCATCTGCACAGCCTACAGTTCGCTGCACATGTGACTGAATATGAATTACAGAAACGCAGCATTCAAAAAGACTTAATCGACTTCGGAGTTCTTGGCTCAACAAGACCCGAGATTGGTGCGTTCTATGGAATGCCATATGTCAGTGGACTAGCGGGATTAACTCATGTAGGCGGACCAACTGTTTCACAAGCATGTGCTACCGGTATCCGCGCAATCATAACAGCAGCCCACGAAATTAGGATCGGTTTAGCGAAATGTGCATTGGCAATCACCTGTGATAGAACCTCCAATGGGCCGCACATATATTATCCTGATCCCAAGGGGCCGGGAGGTACTGGCCAAGAAGAAAATTTCATACTTGATAATATGTCTCGTGATCCTCTTGGAAATCATTCAATGACGCTAACGGCCGAAAATGTAGCGTCAAAATATAAAATCGATACACAGGCTCAACACTCGCTAGTGCTTAGACGTGAAGATCAATACAAAGAGGCGCTGAAAAATAATTGTGCTTTCCAGCGCAAATTTATGTCATTACCTTTTAGTGTTCCTGATTCTCGATTCAAAAGAGAACTCGATGTGATTGAAGGTGACGAAGGAGTAAGAAAGTCCTCTGAAAAGGAACTTTTAAAACTCAAGCCAGTAATGGACGAAGGAACCGTGACTTATGCTGGGCAAACTTATCCAGCAGATGGTAATGCTGGCATCATCATCTCCTCGACTGAAATAGCGAGAGAACTTAGAACCGACAAGTCGATAACTATAAAGTTAATTGGGTATGGTTTAGCTCGCACAAAACTAGCATTCATGCCCGAAGCAACGATTGAAGCCACAAATATTGCTCTTAGCTCCGCCAATCTAAAGGCATCCAAGATTGACATTGTTAAAACTCACAACCCCTTTGCCGTAAACGATATCGTATTGTGTTCAGAAATAGGGTTCGATTTGGAAAAAATTAATAACTTTGGTTGCTCATTGGTATATGGACACCCAAATGCACCTACGGGAATGAGGGGTGCAATAGAATTAATTGAAGAATTAGCCCTAACCGGAGGAGGTCTAGGCTTGTTTACAGGTTGTGCCGCTGGCGATACCGCAATGTCACTTGTTCTAAAAGTAGATATGTAAGAGAAATATTTCTTCGCAGTACGCTTTAATTTTTAAACTATGTTGCAAGCTAGTTAAAATTGTAATCTGCCACTGAACTAGCGTAAGGTAAATGAAAGTAATTTTGGAGATGATTATGAGAGTAACATTGCCCGAAGATGCAGAACCTACCTCAGTTATGACCGGTCCCGGTGATTATTATGCAAGTGAAATAGCACATGCGGGAAACGAATTCGCTTATTCAATCTATAGAAACAGTAAATTGCCACTTAAGGTATTTGAGGCAGCTAGAATAGCAACTGCAATGGTGAATGGTTGCAAAATATGCATGAACTGGCGTTCGGCCCGCGATATTAATCAACTTGGAATCAAAGGCGGTGTAGTCGCCAATGGAGAGATACCCGAAGAAGAATTTTACGCTGAAATCCTTAGTGAAAATCTAGAAAATTTATCTCACCGTGAAAAGCTAGCGGTTCGTTATGCAAAAGAAATGGGTGAAAATCCGAAGCTTCTATCTAAAAATGAGGCTTTTTGGAATGAACTGAAAAATGCATTTAGTGATATGGAAATTACTGATCTAACTTACTGTATTGCAGGCTGGATGGGCATGGGAAGAGTTGCTCATGTTTTAGGACTAGATCAAAACTGCTCCATATCATAAAGCTGGGGCGATATTTGCTTTGTTAGGCATGTGTTTACAAAGTCTCCCCGGAAGAATAGCATGCTCCATACGGTGCCGTATCTTTTCTTTGAACTATAGATAAGGAGAATAAAAAAATATGGAACATAAAGAAAATATACTGGGTAAAAATAAGTTAAAGCTAGGTATTTTTTCGGCAAACTGCTCTTCAGGTATGGCCGTCACTAAAGTCCCTGAAAGATGGGAAAACAATTGGGATAACAACCTAAAATTAGTGAAGCAATGTGATGAAGCTGGTATTGAGTTTATGCTGCCGATTGCTCGTTGGATCGGTTATGGTGGTGAAACTAACTTTCATGGCAATGTGTTGGAAACTGTTACTTGGGCTGCTGGATTAGTAGCACACTCAAAGAATATTCAAGTCTTCGCGACAATCCATACCGCCTTCAACCATCCAATAGTTTCAGCCAAGCAGCTGGCTACTTTGGATCAGCTATCAGGAGGAAGGATTGGACTGAACGTGGTTGCAGGATGGAATAAACCAGAGTACGACGCTTTTGGAATTGAACTTCCATCAGCACATGATAAAAGATACAAAATGGCGCAGGAATGGTTTGATTATGTTTCTAAGTTATGGACTGAGGATGAGCCGTTTGACTGGGAAGGGGATTTTTTTCGAGGTAAAGATGTCTGTAGCTTACCTCATCCTGTAAAAGGACAGATGCCCATACTAAATGCTGCTTCATCTGAGGAAGGTAAAAATTTTGCCATGCGAAACGCAGATTTTTTATATACTCCGATGCTCGATTATGATCATGCAAGGACAACCGTAAAAGATGTTGAAGATAGAGCGAAATCGGTTGGTAGAAAAGTCGGTGTCTTAAGTTTTGTTACCGTCGTCTGCCGACCCACTATGAAAGAAGCAGAAGATTACCTTGCATATTATGCTGATGAACATGCTGATTGGGAAGCGGTGGATAACCTCATGACTTTACAGGGCATGCATGCTCAATCGTTCTCGCGGGACGCACTGGCAACCCTCCGAGATCGGTTTGCAGCCGGACACGGAGGATTTCCATTAGTGGGGACACCAGAGCACATTGCGAATCTGCTAGAAAAAATATCTGAAACTGGCGTGGCTGGCGTCGCCTTAGCGTTTGTTGATTATGCTAAGGAGTTCCCGTATTTCCAACAAGAGGTGTTGCCAAGACTTGAAAAGAAAGGCTTACGTGCGGCTTTTAGAGTTTAAGCTCAATAAAATCGAGTATTTCTTTTTACGAATATTAATATTCATTTTTTGCGAACATCACTATTGCTGACCAATTTCCAAATTTGAAGCCTCCAACGCTTCTCTGTTATCCTGGATTAACTGATTAGATAAAATAAAAATTAATGAAACTCTTAAATTAGCTCACAGGGGAAAAAAATGTCCACAAATCTAAAAAGAATATTCTTTCTTCTACTTCTTACCCCATTTTTTTGCGGATCGACCCTCGCACAGAACTTGCTGGAAGAAATTGTAGTTGTCGCACAAAAAAGAGAACAAAATCTTCAGGATGTGCCTATCGCCGTCACTGCTTTTACCGGGGCACAGATGAATGCCTTGGGTGTATCTGAAAGCTTTGATATCGCTACATTTTCACCCGGTGTTCATATTAGTGGAAACCTCGCTGGTCAAAACACTCAATTTTCAATAAGAGGTGTTACGCAGAACGATTTTAACGATATTATCGAAGCACCCAATGCCGTGTATCTTGACGAAGGCTATATCGCCGTAGCCCAAGCCCAAACTTTTACGGTATTCGATGTAGAACGTGTCGAAATTCTAAAAGGTCCCCAAGGCACATTATTTGGAAGAAATGCGACAGGCGGACTTGTACACTTTTTGTCTAACGCACCAACCTTCGATCGCACTGAGGGATATCTAGATTTGGAGGTAGGTCAATTCGACTCCGACGCTAATGCAAATAGATATATTCTAGAAGGCGCAATCGGGGGGCCGCTCAGTGATACAGTAGCGGCGCGCGCTGCGTTAAGGATTAGCAAGCATGATGGCTATCTAAAAAACCTTTATTCAAATGCTGATCAACTTCCATTTCTTGGTGACCCAGGACCTGGCTCCGGAGCCGATCTCGGAGATGACGATTCAATGGCCGCGAGAGTGCGCTTTGCATTCGAACCAAATGATTCACTTCGAATGGATTTAAGTTTTAACTATTCTAGCAATGAGGTTGCAACGGGACCCTACCAAAGCAAATCAACATTAGGCGTGGTAACAGAAGTAAACGGCATTCCTGAACTTATTAATGTGATCGACACCCCATCAAATGAATCTAGATTAACAATGGTAGTTGATGCCGCTGGCAATGACTTAGGTCTTGATGCGGGCGCGGATATCGAAGATGGAGATTCGTTCCAAGAGGGAGGTGGAGGTGGCCTTCCTGGTAGACTAGCGCCAGGAGCGGACTTCTTTGGCTATTTGGATCCGGATGGAGACGATTTTACATTCTCGGGCGACTTTGCTTTTGAAGACCAAGGTGAAACTGATAACTATGGTATCAATTTTCGAGTTGTTAAGGATCTAAGCGACACGATGACCATTACTTCCGTTACTGACTACAAGAATTACGAGAAGTTACTGTTCATCGATGTTGATTCAGCTCCGGTAAATCAGCTAGCAAACTACGCTGCGGTAGACGCAAGCAGCTTTACCCAAGAGATCCGCCTTAACGGCGAAACCAGCAATAGCCGCTGGGTTGCGGGCATCTACTACCTTAACATTGACTCAGAGTCTGATAATGGTCTGAAAGGCCCAGCTAATAGTTTCGCAGATGTATTTGGAGGAGTCCCAATCGATGTTGGCACTGTCGCGCAACTGGAGACAGATTCTTATAGCATTTTCGGACAGTACGAAATTGACCTTTCCGACCAACTGACATTAATAGCAGGTTTGAGAGGGATGCGAGAAGAAAAAGATTATAACCTCGTGCTCGGTGTCGCACCCTCAGAAGGCTCCTACGTGGTTAATACATCTCCATGCTTTTCAGGTCAGTTAGACGCCTGTTTTCCATTCACCGGGGTAAATTATAAAGACGACAAATCTAATACACTCTGGGCTGGGAAATTACAACTTTCCTATGATGTATCAGACGATCTTATGATTTACGGGGGGGTCAACCGAGGAGTTAAAGCTGGAAGCTACAATGCACCACTTTTAGGAGCATACTTTGGTTCAGGAGGCGATGCAGGCCTACCTTATGATGAAGAAGTCCTAACTTCCTATGAAGTTGGATTTAAAGCCACTATCGGGGACGGTACAACACGCATTAATGGAACAGCCTTCTACTACGACTATGCAGACTATCAAGCATTTCTTTTCGTCGGAGTAGGCGGAGTTGTTATTAACCAAGATGCGGATAATTTTGGAGTTGAGTTAGAGATTCAAACTTCACCTGCAGAGGGCCTCGATATTATCTTGAGTGGTGC
>CAJXCR010000071.1 GCA_913051825.1 uncultured Halieaceae bacterium | reverse complement strand
CTGAAGACTAGTTTTTGTTCTTGTTCTAGCCTCCAGGAAAAAACAGATTTAAAAGAGGGAGCCTTCAGCATAATCCATGTATCAAAACGCGAAAAGACTGGCAAGTAATGGGTTCTAAGCTGCTGATTAACATACTTTCGCCATCTAGCATCTGCATCTTCTGTTCTTTCTAGATCATTGATTGGGTCAGAAAGATGAGCTACATCAACCGGTTCTGCTCCAAGGCACCAACCTTCAAGTAAGATAATATCGAGTCTTTGATCTACTGCTGGCCAGTGAGCCTTCGGCCTTCTGTCATCAATACTTTTGTCAAATCTAGGGATTAAAGTGCCATTGGACTTACGCTCATCGATTAATCGATCAAGCGTTTCGTTCAAAAAGGCAATGTCGTGCGTACCTGGAACACCTCGCGTTGCTAAAAGCGGATGAATATCTCGCGCAAGCTGCTGCCGCGCCGCATGACCTAAGTAAAAATCATCTAAAGAGAGCACCTCTACACCATCTCCAAGGATACTGAATAAGTACGTAGCCAAAAAATCTGCAAGTGTTGACTTACCCGATCCCTGACAGCCATTTAAGGCAACTAAAATCGGCGTAGAAGAATTATCCGCGCACTGATGAAGATATTTTATCAGCGGCAGATACCAGCCCTCTGCCTTCTCTAAATAGGTTTTGCTGAGATGATGACGATCCAAAAAATCTCGCCACACTATCGATTGGTAATTTATCGACATCACCATATAGCAACCTTGATAAATTTCATTAGTCCGCCCATATTTAAAAAGAAAAAAGGACGGGCAACACTTAAAGAATTAACTTCCTGATATCCGTCATGATAGCGGCTAGACCACTGCAAAAGCGACCTGCTTCACCACCATTTATCGCCCTGTGGTCGTAAGATAGTGATAGCGGGAGCAACGTATGTGGATTAAAAGAAGTTCCATCCCAAACAGGTCTAATTTCAGATCTGCCCACACCGAGAATCGCTAGCTCTGGCGTATTAATAATTGGGGTGAAACCACTACCTCCTATCTTACCTAGACTTGAAATAGTAAAACAGCCACCTTGCATGTCGTCTGGACGCAAATCACGATTCCGGGCTTTGGTAGCCAATTCAGCTACTTCATGTGCTAGCTCCCATAATGTTTTGCGATCCACGTCCCTTATGACGGGAACAAAAAGTCCATGCGGTGTATCGACCGCCATTCCAATATTAATATATTGCTTTTTGACTAAAACTTTACCTGAATCCGTTAGTGAAGCATTGAAATTTGGATAATCGCGAAGTTGTACAGCCAATGCCTTCAACAAAAAAGGCATTAAAGTCAGTTTAGTTTTTCGACGCTCAGACTCTTCTTTTAGTTCAGCACGAAACGCTTCCAAGTCTGTTATATCTGCGTCGTCAAATTGTGTAACATGCGGTACATTTGTCCAACTACGATGCATGTTTTCAGCAGTCAATACTTCAACTTTGTTTCGCGTAACTCGCTCAACCTCTCCCCACTTAGAAAAATCTATATCAGCATATTCTAATAAAGTAGAAGCTGCCCCAGTAGTTGATAAGTTTCTCTTCACGAATCCATGAAGATCTTCTTTGACAATTCGCCCACCTGGCCCTGTACCAGATATTTCAGCTAGAACAATACCAAACTGACGCGCCAATTTTCGTACAGCAGGTCCTGCGTAAACTATGTTTTCTTTTTCTTGCTCATCTAAAAAAATAGCTTTGTCTTCATTGTCATTCATCTCCTTCGCAGAGGAATGTTCCTCATCTACCGTTTGGACATTTATATCATTGAAAATCTCAGTTTTCTCATCCTTCTCTGAATAGCCAACTTCAGATATTTCTATATTCCCATTTTCTGTATTATTATTGGAATCCTTTTCGGTGCTTTCTATGGCTGCTATTCTTGAACCCTCAGAAAGCAGATCTCCAATAGAGACAAACATCTCCTTGATAACACCAGCCACTTCTGCAGGAATTTCCATTGACGCTTTGTCAGACTCCAAAACTAGCAACCCCTGCCCAGCATCTACCTCATCTCCGATATTAACCAGAAGCTCAATGACTTCTGCGCCTTCGGCACCCCCAATATCGGGAACTTTTAGGTTTACTATGCTCATTTGCAAAATTCCATATAAGTCTGTTCGATTTGTTTACACGGATAGAGGATTTGGTTTTTCCGAATCCAATCCTAAATTCTGAATTGCGTCGGTTAAAATATTTTCTTTAATCTGTTTTTTATCTAATAGGTGCTTAAGTGAGCTCAAAACAATAAATTCTCGACTAATCTCGAAAAACTGGCGTAATTTATCCCTGGTATCACTTCGGCCAAAACCATCAGTCCCTAAAACGGTAACTGGTGCTGGAATAAATTCCCTTAACTGGTCAGCATGTGCCTTGACATAATCCGTGGCAATAACTACAGGTGTATCATCATTACCAAGACATTCTGTCAGATAAGGGACTTTGGACGAAGAAGACGGATGTAATAGATTCCACCTTACCGCCTCTTTACCATCTCTTTGTAATTGCACTACACTGGTTAAACTCCAAACATCTGCAGCCACTCCATAGTCAGTCTCTAGGATTTTTGCTGCTTCTTTAACTTCTTCCGTGATAGTACCGGAACCTACTAATCTAACTTTCAATTCACTTTTCAATGCAGAATGCTGAAGCTGATAGAGGCCTTTAATAATTCCTTCCTCTGAACCATTAGGTAGTGCCGGTTGACGGTAATTTTCGTTCATGGTGGTTATGTAATAAAAACAGTTTTCTCCAAGCTCTAGCATTCTCCGTAGGCCGTCTTGAATTATTACAGCAAGCTCATACCCATAGGCTGGATCATATGCAATACAATTAGGAATAGTACTGGCGATTAAATGGCTATGCCCATCCTGATGCTGAAGACCTTCTCCATTTAATGAGGTGCGTCCCGAAGTTGCACCAATTAGAAATCCGCGCGCTTGGCTGTCACCAGCAGCCCATGCAAGATCTCCAATTCTCTGAAAACCAAACATTGAGTAAAAAATGTAGAAGGGAATCATCGGAAAATTACTGACCGAGTAAGAGGTCGCCGCTGCCAGCCAGGCCGAGAATGCTCCTGCCTCGTTGATTCCCTCTTCTAGAATCTGGCCATCTTTACCTTCTTTATAATATAAAATCTGATCAGCATCATGAGGTGTATACTTCTGACCAACAGAAGAATAAATACCCAACTGCCTGAACATGCCTTCCATGCCAAACGTCCGCGCTTCGTCTGGCACAATTGGCACGACACGCTCACCCAAAGACTTGTCCTTTACTAAGTCAGCTAATAATCGCACTAGAACCATTGTAGTGGAGATTTTTCTCTTGCCAGATCCAGTAAGTCGCGAAGAAAAGAACTCTAGAGACGGAGCGACTAAAGAGGGTGAATCTGTGCGACGTTTTGGAACAAATCCACCCAATTCTTCCCGACGCTTTTTTAAATAGCGAATTTCTGGACTATCGTCAGAAGGCTTATAATAGGGAACAGACTTTAGCTGATCATCAGATATCGGTATCCCAAATCGATCTCTAAACGATTTCAGACTTTTTAGGTCCAGTTTTTTTAGCGAATGTGTCTCGTTACTCGCTTCTCCAGCCTCTCCCGTTCCATAGCCTTTTACGGTCATCGCCAATATCACTGTTGGTTTAGAGTTCTGCGCGACTGCTTGAGCATAGGCAGCATAAACCTTAAATGGATCATGCCCTCCTCTATTTAGGTACATGATTTCTTGATCACTTAAATCCGACACGAGTTCTAGCAGTTCGGGATATTTACCAAAAAAGTATTCTCTAGTGTAAGTACCACCGTTAAATTTGTAGTTTTGTAATTCGCCGTCACATACTTCGTCCATTCTCTTTTGTAACAAGCCAGTCGTATCACGCTCGAGCAACGGGTCCCACAAACGTCCCCATATTACTTTGATTACGTCCCAGCCTGCTCCTCGGAAAATACCCTCCAGCTCCTGAATAATCTTGCCATTTCCCCTTACGGGACCATCAAGTCTCTGGAGATTACAATTCACCACAAAATGCAAATTCCCGAGCTGCTCTCGACCGGCTAATGAGATAGCACCAAGTGATTCCGGTTCATCGCATTCCCCATCGCCAAGAAAGCACCAGATATTTCGATCGCCATGATCGACAAGCTTTCGACTGGACTGATATTTCATGACGTGAGCTTGGTATATTGCCTGTATCGGACCAAGACCCATTGAGACTGTTGGAAACTGCCAATAGTCTGGTAATAACCATGGATGAGGGTAAGATGATAAGCCATTACCACCAACCTCTCTTCGGAAGTGGTCAAGCTGAGATTCTGTTAGGCGTCCCTCTAGAAAAGATCTGGCATAAATACCGGGCGCACTATGGCCTTGAAAGAAAATTAAATCTCCTAGATGTTCACCATCTGCGCCACGAAAAAAGTAATTAAACCCAACGTCATACAGAGTTGCGCTGGAAGAAAAGCTGGAAATATGGCCTCCAAGTGCATCATCATTATCATTTGCTCGCATTACCATAGCGAGCGCATTCCAACGCATTAACGAACGAATTCGCCTTTCCATAAACACATCACCAGGCATAGATTTTTCATCAACTGGTCGAATTGTATTTTTAAATGGGGTATTAATTGATGAAGAAATCTCTAAACCAAGTTTTGCGGAGTGACGAGCTAGTTCTTCTATAATCCAACGCGCTCTACCAGGCCCACCCTCTCGAACTACGCTATCCAATGCGTCACGCCACTCCTTGAGTTCCAATAAATCCAAATCTGACTCGGTCCGGTTATTCTGCAAGCTGCTGATCTCCTAGTTCTATTATAGAACTTTTAATAGGATTATAAGAAAACGTTGGCGTAGATTATTGTACGTCACGACAGCAAGGTTGGCTATATAGTTCTATATTGGAACTATATTAATATAGGAGCCCAACTAACTGTCAGAGGGTACTGGCCATGCATTAATAACAGCCTTGACAAGCGTCGCTAGTGGAATGGCAAAGAACACTCCAGGCACTCCCCAGATACCACCAAAGAAAATAACCGCCAATAAAATAGCTAATGGATGAAGATTAACTGCTTCTGAAAACAATAGTGGCACTAGGACATTGCCATCCAGAACCTGGATAACCACGTAAGCAACCATTACATAATAAAAAGATTCATATAATCCCCATTGAATAAATCCTACCGCAGCGACTGGAATGGTAACCAGTATTGCTCCTATATAAGGAATAATCACCGAAAGCCCAACCAATAGCCCTAAAAGAGCTGCGTAACTCAAACCCAACCAGGCAAAGCAAAAGTAGCTAATTCCTCCAACAATAATTATTTCTAAGACCTTGCCTCGCACGTAGTTTGACATTTGGTCATCCATTTCTGTCCAAATTCGCTTTAGAAGCGGTCTCTCACTCGGTAAAAATCTAACGAACCAGCTAATAATTTCATCTCTATCTTTTAGAAGAAAGAATACGAGTATCGGAATTAAGATTAAATAAATTCCTAATGTTAACAATCCCGGTAGTCCTGCGAGAGACTTCGTTATCACGATTTGACCGAACTGAGCAATTTCTACTCTGGCCAAGTCGATCACACTATTCAATTGTTCGGTATTGACCATTGTCGGATATTCTATCGGAAGCACATTTAAAAAATCTCGAGTACGATCTAACATCCCTGGCAATTCTCTAACAAGACTGCTAAGTTGACGCCACACTAATGGCAATAGCAGTAACGTGCTTCCTAAAAAACCACCCATAAACAGAACAAATGCAAACGTCACAGCAAGCCAGTTCGCCAAGCCTTTATCTCGCAAAGTATTTGCAACACCCTGCATTAAGTAAGCCAAGACTATTGAAACCAACAATGGTGCTAGTATATCTCCAACATAATTTAACAGAACCAACCCCAAGATAAGCATTATCAGCAAAAGGATCGATTCTTCATCAAATAAATAACGCCGGTACCATTTTGTGAGCACTTCAAACATAAGTTGCCTGTTACCTCATTTTTCGTAAAAGATGGTTATACACACCTTCGTTTACGTTCGAGCTGATTAGTTGGTGTCCAGATTGTTCTGAGAAAGTTATAAAATCCTGTAGCGATGTATGATCGGTAGCTAAAATACGTAATGTCTGACCAATTTCCATTGCATTTAGGGCTCGCTTAGCTTTCAACAAAGGCATCGGACATATTAAACCCGTGACATCCAATAGCACATCATCTTCCATTTCTAATACCTTACCTTAGCAGTTGGTTCAGTATATAGACTCGAGATAAAATCCCCAAAAGAGTATATATATAAAATTCCTTGAAATCCGACCCAATGACTTACAATGGCAATTATGTTACTTATTAATTTTAATATGCAGTCTGAAAATTAGCGTTAATGACTTTGTTCCGAAATTCAAATTTGATCTTGGCTACGATAATCATCGTACTGAAATCGCCGCTTAACTATGCAATCAATGAGGATCTAAAGTTACCAAATCTCGGAGAAACTGGTACCAGTGTATTTTCTCCCGAACACGAATACCAGCTGGGAAGGATGTGGTTAAGACTCTTTCGAAGTAATGTTAGAACATTAGATGATCCAATTGTTCAAGATTATGTAGAGAACCTAATTTTTCAACTAGTTCCTCACAGTCGTCTTGAAGATCGTAGACTGGAGATTGTTCTAGTAGATAGCCCGGAAATAAATGCATTTGCTGTCCCCGGTGGAATAATTGGAATAAATAATGGATTACTCCAGTATGCGGAGACCGAATCCGAGCTAGCATCGGTTTTATCCCATGAAATTGCTCATCTAAGTCAAAGGCATTTTTCAAGACGAATAGAGCATGCTAAGAGACAGCAACCTCTAACGTTAGCGACCATGCTAACAGGATTAGTTTTGCTTACCGCTGGCGCTGGCGACGCCGGACTAGCGGCACTGACCGTAGGACAAGCTGCCGCCCAAGATGCTGCTCTTGGATATAGCAGGAGCAATGAAGCGGAAGCAGATCGCATTGGCATGATGACATTGGTTGCTGCAGGTTTGGATCCAAATGGGGCGGCGTCTATGTTTGAAAACATGCTTAAGGCTTCGAAATTTTCTGGTACTAAACAAATTCCTGAATTCTTAAGAACTCATCCTTTATCCGAAAATAGAATTGCAGATGCTCGGAATAGAGCCCGAGACTATCCTGATGTGAGTAGCCAGCCAAGCTTAACTTATCAGTTAGTTAGAGCCAGAACTATAACCCAACTCAAAATTTCTAATGAAGATTCAATATCATATTTTCGAGCAGCACTTAACGATGGTGAGGCTCTCCAAGATGCGATGTATTATGGGTTGGTGCTAGCACTTACTAGAGGCGGCCGAGCACTAGAAGCCAAATCAGCACTAGAACCGTTAATTAAAAAAGATCCTGATAGAATAGAGTATGTGATTGCAGATGCGGAAATCGATTTGCTTAAAAATCGGTCAAATCAGGCTGCAGAGAAACTTAAAAAACGCCTCTCCATATCACCTAGAAATCACCCACTCACCATGGCCTACGCAAATACTCTCGTACACAATGACCAGGCGCATATCGCAGAAGAAATCTTAATCGAACAATCAGAAATAAAATCAAGTGACCCTGGCCTCTGGTATCTCTTGGCAGAAACGCAAGGATTAGCGGGCAATATTATCGGACTTCATGAAAGCCGAGCTGAATTCTTTATTTTGAATGGCAATTTAGATCAAGCAGAAAAACAGCTAAATTACGCTTTAGAATTAAGCAGGACTAATTATCAAAAATCAGAAATCCTGCATCAACGCCTTAAGGACATTAAAGATATTCGCAGCAGACTAGACTACTAACGACCAGAAAAATACTCAATTTAGTGATTCTTGGCGGAAAAATTCAGCATACGCTCAAGAGGAATCATGGCTTTTTTAGCCAAGCCCTCATCTACTACAATTTCCTGAACAGGTTCTGAGAACACATCGGTTAAGCTTTGAAGTTCATTCATCGCCATCCAAGGACAATTCGCACAACTCCGACAAGTAGCACCCGTACCCGCGGTCGGTGCAATCAGAAATTCTTTTTCTGGACAGAGCTCCTTCAACTTATAAAAAATACCTTGGTCAGTCGCAATGATAAAAATCTGGTTAGGTAAATCTTTCGCTGCCTGAATAATCTGTGAAGTAGAACCAATGAAATCCGCTACCTCTACAACCGAAGCAGGTGACTCAGGATGAGCCAGTAACGCTGCGTCTTTATAGATATGCTTGAGATCATGTATTCCGCGCGCCTTAAATTCCTCATGAACAATGCATGCTCCCTCCCACATTAAAATATCTGCACCGGTTTCTCTACGAACATAGTCACCTAAGTGCTTATCCGGAGCCCATAGTATCGGCTGATCCAAATCAGTTAAATGATGAGCAACTTCTAGTGCAATACTAGAGGTCACAACCCAATCAGCTCGTGCTTTAACGGCCGCTGATGTATTTGCATATACGACAACAGTACGTTCCGGGTTGCTGTCGCAAAATTGTGAGAACTCGTCGATAGGGCATCCAATATCAAGAGAGCAAGTCGCCTCGAGGGTTGGCATTAATACTCGCTTTTTTGGGGTCAGAATTTTTGCTGTTTCACCCATAAACCGCACACCAGCGACTACCAATGTGCTGGCGGAATGATCTTTTCCAAACCTTGCCATCTCAAGCGAATCCGCAACGCATCCACCTGTCTCATCTGCCAAGGCCTGGATTTCTGGTTCCGTATAGTAATGCGCAACTAAGACCGCATCCTCCTGTTTAAGCTGCCTTTTGATACGGCTAACCAAGGATCTCTTCTGTATTTGATTATATTTGGGCGATTGATTCCCATCTAAGTGTCTTTGCACTTGATTTCGAATTTCAACTAACCTTTCGGATGCAATACTCATACGTTTTCATGACAAGGTAATATCGCCTGTAACATACTAGTAGGAAAACCTTCTGTCTAGATAGCAGATATGATGCAAATAAAATTAGATAAATGAAATTTAACGCAACCAGAAGAGTCTCTTGTAGACTGCACCCTTTAATAAAATGATATATATGCGATAGATTAGTTTTCTATAACTAGAATTGCCAATAGATTTGACTAAAAGTTAGAAATTGTATTCACTCAAATAAATTTTGAATTTCCCAAACGAGTTGCATTTTGTCACAAATTAAAAGCAAACCTCCCTTAAGTAAAAGCTTTAAAGCGTTAGGAAAGCAATGTCGGATTACCGTGGAAAATATTTTAGATAAGGGCGAGGATCCACTTCAGGTCGCTATTAATGAATTACATCGGATCGAGGAGAAATTTTGTAAGTATAAAAATAATAGCCTCATCACAAAAATAAATAGGAGAGCAGGGCTCAATCACTCTACATCTCTCGACGAAGAAGCCAGAAGCCTTATACGATTTGTTGATGCAATGCATAAAAAGAGCAACGGTGGTTTTGATCCGACAATAAATTCGCTAAGTGGCAAAATCGACGGAAAAGAATCTGAAATAGACCTCAGGACCACTCCTAGTAAAAACCTTTCACTAGTCGGATGGGAAAATTTAACAATAGATGACGCTGGCGCTAAATTAATACTAACGGGGGCAAGTATAGAACTAAATTCATGCATAAGTGCATACGCACTAGACTGCATAAGAAGAAAACTTGTCACCCTTGGCGTCGAACATGCCTTAATAGAGATCAACGGCAGCGCTACAGCGATAGGAAAACAGTCCGATGGATCTAACTGGCTAGTTGGTCTTCGACACTCAGCGGGAGCGGGTGGAGGAATTAATAGAATAAAATTGGATGGGCAATCACTCGTCGTATGCGGGAAAATCGAAAAAAATAGTTCCGTTGGTGAAGAGCGATTTAGTGGAGCAATAGATCCTTACTCTGGAAATTTTGTTCCCGGTATGCTGATTTGTGCGGTTAAGGCACTAACAGCGCTTGAAGCCTACAGTGCGGCCAAACTATGCTGGGTCCAACCCGAGAAAGATGGGCTCAGCTTGCTCGAATCCTTAGAACTTCCTTTCTTCGCAATTAATAGAAGCTTAAATTGTTACGGAGGCCTTAGCTCTATTTAAATTCCTCTAAAGACTGGCGCTCTCTTTTCTCTTTGAGCTGCAATTCCTTCTCTAACATCCTGAGATTCGTTGCACTCATGTGCCAATTTTTCCGCCTCCTCGTCGCTAAGTTTACCACTCGATTTTTTATTAATAATTTGCTTCATGGCTCTTATTGCAAGAGGCGCTAACTTCGACAAGTTTTCTGCAGATTGATTTACTACTGTTTCAAATTCACTAGAATCCACGACTCTTTCTACAAAACCAATCTCAAGAAGTTGAGAGTCAGATAAGCTTTCCGCGGCAAGTAAAATTCGTTTAGTCGCGTTATGACCTAGTCGTTCAACGTATCGGCAAATTCCAGATACCGGATAACAAAGACCAAGAGCAGATGCTGGAACGCGCATAATTATGTTCTTTGCAGCAATTCGAAAATCACAGCTAAGCGCTAGCTCTGCTCCTCCTCCAAATAAATTGCCATCGATAGCGCATATCGTCGGAATTTTAGTTTCAGCAAGTGCATCAGTCATAGACTGGAAGTCGTTACTAGTGATCTCTCCTGATTGCAACTCCTTCAACGAAGCACCCGCACAAAAAGTGGGATTACTAGCGCTGGATACTATTAAAACTCTTGCCGTAGATTTTTTATTAATCTCAATAAGATGACGACGAATTGCCGATAGTTCTCTACTTCCTAACGCATTGTGTTTAGATGAATTATTCAAATTGATTCTTGCTATAGCACCCTCTTGGGAAAAAATAATTGTTTCGGTCAAAATCATTCTCCTAAAAAAAAGCCTAGATACACTAACTCGAGCTAATTAAGTAAATAAAAACAAGTAGGGAAAATTAGTTCATAGCCTGATAGAATCCGCTCGTTCTTACGTAGGTAAAAATAGCTTGAATAATATTTCCGCTTCCCAGACTGAGGCATCCAGTCAAAGGGTATGGCAACTTGCGTGGCCAACTATATTGTCAAATCTACTATACGCCACAGTTGGTTTTGTACATATCAAAATCGCATCCGGTTTCGGAACTTATTCTGTAGCCGCGGTCACAACAGGACATCGAGTATTCTTCTTGATGCAAGCTGTGATGATGGGTTTATCAGTAGCAGTAACAGCAATAGTCTCTCAATCATGGGGTGCTAGGAATTATGAGACCGCAGCAAGGGATTGCTCTACAGCTATACAAATTTCTGTCGTAATTGGAGCGCTTTTTTCTCTCCCTGCAATACTTCTTCCAAATCAGATCGCCAACCTTTTTGGTCTAGATCCATCATCCGTATTAATTGCGTCTGACTTCATCTATTGGTTGGGAATTTTTGGAGTTCCAAGTGCGATAAGCCTTATTCTTTCAGCAGCGATGAGAGCGACTGGAGATGTGATTACTCCCCTTTTATTTCTGATAGCAAGCTCTCTGATGAACACATTGCTCGCAATATCTCTAGCTCA
>CAJXCR010000070.1 GCA_913051825.1 uncultured Halieaceae bacterium | reverse complement strand
ATCTCAAGGATAGTAAACAGAATTTCCTGCTTTATTGCATGAAACTTGACCCATTCGGTTGTTTTAGTAAACGTATATATAAAAAAATCAAGCGATGATGGTCCAAAATTTACAAAATTTACCATTAGCGTTTTAGATGTATCGATTTCTTTGTGATTCAAAAGCATTTCTCTAACTTCTGATATGATTGAATCTAGTTTCATGGAATCGACATATCTTACACCGACCATCTCATAGATACGGCGATTATGCATTCTAGAGGGATTTTCTACTGAAATCTGACCAAACACGGAATTCGGCACATACAATGGTCTCTGATCAAAAGTTCGGATGCGCGTGATACGCCAACCTATATCCTCTACTGTGCCTTCTATATCTCTTTCTGGCGATCTTATCCAATCTCCAATTGTAAAAGGTCTATCAAGATAGATACTTAGACCGCCCAAAAAATTTGCCAACATATCCTTCGCGGCAAACCCAACAGCAATACCTCCAATACCTCCAAAAGCTAGCAGTCCAGAAACAGAAACACCCATTGATTGCAGGATCATGAGTCCTGATAGAGTAAGAAGGAGAATTCTAGCTAATTTCGAAATAGCCCTGACCGTGGCAGCGTCAGCAGAACTCGCATTCTCTGCTACTGAATTTAAATACTCATGCTCAATACCGGCAATCAATCTATACAGAAACCATGCTATTAATAGCACAATACCCATATCAAGAATTCTAAGTATAAGACCCTCCAACCTTAGCGTGGGGAAAAATGTTGGGGCTGCAAAAGCGACGATTAACAACCACAGGACCCAGTGAAGGGGTCGTTCGATAGCGGTCAGAATTAGATCATCCCAACGCTTATTGCTGGCAGAGGCTATGCTGTGCGCTCTATTCATAAGCGCAGAGAATGAAAAATGAACAATCAAGCCAGATATTAAGAATATCAGAAGTCCGATCACAGCAAGATCTATATCTAGATAAACAGAAAACTCTCTAATTAATTCTTCGACAGCAAAAAAAAATTTATTCAAGGATTAGTAACCGTGTAGTTGAAAAAACTCTAACCATAACGACTGTGACTTTTGGATAAAAGCAGTTCAGCCCTCTTCGATATGTAAATCTTAATGCAATAACAAGTCAACCAGTGCTAGCTAAAAATACTACTTTATTGCGCGCTTGTCAGCGAAGCTAGTACTGGATATAATCACAGCATTGGCGTCTAAAGGTGAAATTATGGAAAAAATAACCAACAGGCAACGACAAGTCTTAGACCTGATAAAAACATATATTGACCAAACAGGGATACCACCCACAAGAGCAGATATTGCAAGAGAATTGGGATTCCGCTCAGCAAATGCGGCAGAGGATCATTTAAAAGCGCTCGCAAAGAAGGGGTTCATAGAAATAGTTCCAGGTACATCTCGAGGAATTCGGCTAAATGAAATCTCAGGAATTCCCATTGTAGGAAGAGTAGCAGCTGGATCTCCAATCCTTGCACAAAATCATATAGATGACTATTGCAGTTTACCTTCCTCTTTTTTTAAGCCTCCAGTAGATTTCTTCTTAACGGTCGCCGGAGATAGCATGATAAATGCAGGAATAAATGATGGAGATTTACTGGCTGTGCATAATACGTTTGAAGCAAAAAATGGAGATATTGTCGTTGCTCGAATTGAAGATGAAGTTACAGTAAAACGTTTTAGAAAGGGTGACAACGAGCACGATATAGAGCTTCATCCTGAGAATTGTAAATACCAACCTATACTTATTGATTTACGCAGCACTGCATTTCATATTGAAGGACTAAGTGTCGGGATAATAAGACGCAACATCAATTAAGTATTTAAATGTATCTGAGGACATGAGCAATTCACATGATAATCTCTAAGTAAGCAGATTTATTATGTTTAAAATTAATGAACCGTTTGGATAGTGGACGTGTCACTATGTGACTCATCAGTTTCTTGCGCAATAGCCGCCGCCGCCTGAATACCCGCTTGAATCATGACCCTTGCCACCTCTAGGCCATTCTCTAAAAGGTAGGTTTGGCTTTCTTCTGAGAATTTAATTGTGACAAGTGGTTCTGATGAATCATCCGCTCGCTGCAGAACAATCTCACCATTTCCTAAGTCAACAATTTCTAACAATGATGTAGACACAATTTAAGCCTCTCCGGAGCATCCTTTATAATAATAGCAAGCACACACGAATCAAACCACAAAAACCGCAGATATATTATTCTATAGGATAAATCCTTCTAAAAAATAATCAGATAAAAGCTCATTACAGTAAGGCTTTACTTGCTCTCACCGAGCTGCTGCTGCCACTTACCACCAATGTAAAACTCTTTCCATCCAGTCGGCTTACCATCCTTCTCAGTCATGATGTACTGTTCCGCTGTCTTTCTTTTCCATCTAAGTTGAACTCTATTTTCGTTTTCATCCTTTAGAGGCGCCGTTAAGATATATTGATATTTCTCTGGAATTTCGTCTCTATACTCTATCAATTCGTCAATAAAGGGAGCTCTAGTCTCCCTATGCTTAGGAAAACCGCTAGCAGCAAGAAATAAGCCTGCCTCACCATCACGCAGAACATAATAATCCTCACATTTCTCGCACACTATTTCTTGCATATGGATTGGATCTATTTTTGGTTTAGCTACGGTACCGTCTCTCTTCAATTTTCGAGTATTTTTGCATTGGTCTGCACTACAACCAAAATACTTCCCAAATCGTCCTGTCTTAAGCTCCATGTTTTCGCCGCATTTATCGCATTCAATAATAGGACCATCATATCCTTTCAAGCGAAACTTGCCCTTCTCCAGCTCATACCCAAAGCAATCAGGATTATTTCCACAAACATGAATCTGTCTAAATTCGTCTATTAAATAAGAGTCCATTGCACAATTACAAATCTTGCATCTTTTTTTACTTACCAGATCAAGGATCTCTGCATCATCCTCCGCTTCCCGAACGACCTCTTCACCTGAAAATAAATTCAAGGTCTTCTTACAACGTTCCTTAGGAGGCAGAGAGTAGCCTGAACAGCCGAGAAATACTCCTGTGCTCGCAGTCCGAATCTGCATTAGACCATTACAGTCTTCATCTGGACATGGAATATCTGTACTAGTGGGTTGATTAGGTTGCATCCCAGTAGCACCGTCCGCCTCTGCTTGCTTAAGTTGTTTTTCAAAACTTTCGTAAAATCGATCTAATAATTCTGTCCAATCTAATTGTCCAGAAGAAACATGATCTAAGGATTCTTCCATTTGAGCAGTAAATCCATAATCTAAAAGATCACTGAAATTTGCACACAGCCTTTCCGTTACAATATCTCCCATCTTCTCGGCATAGAATCTCTTACTATCAAGTCGCACATAACCGCGCTCTTGAATCGTCGAGATGATAGCTGCATAGGTAGAAGGCCTGCCAATACCTCTTTTTTCTAACTCTCTGACCAAGCTAGCTTCACCATACCGAGGAGTCGGCTTAGTAAAATGTTGTGCAGATTCGATATCCTCAAGTGTTAAAGAATCATCTTTATTTAAATCAGGGAGGACTATATCTTCCGCCTTTTTACCGGCGATTGGCTGAATTCGAGTAAAACCATCAAAACGCACAATGCGTCCTTTGGAAGTCAACAAATAATCGCTTGCAGAAACAGTCAAAGTAGTAAGCGTATATTCCGCAGGTGGTAGTTGACAGGCTACAAACTGACGCCAAATCATTTCATATAAGCGCTCTGCATCTCTTTCCATGCCCTGCAGTTTTTCTTGAGTCAGGTATACATCTGAAGGACGAATAGCTTCATGAGCTTCCTGTGCTCCATCACGAGCAGCATATGAGACTTGATTTTCTGGCAGATACTTTGCCGGCAAATTAGCGCCAATCCATCCACGACATTCTGATATCGACTCTGCGCTAAGGTTAGTCGAGTCTGTTCGCATATAGGTGATATATCCTGCTTCATATAATCTTTGAGCAAGCATCATCGTCTTCTTAACACTAAATCCGAGTCGCGTACTTGCTGATTGCTGCAACGTAGAAGTTATATAAGGAGCCGGGGGCTTAGATCGACTGGGCTTATCCTCGCGGTCAACAATCGTAAATAAAGATTTTTCGAGAATGCTCTGTGCTTCTTTAGCGTCTTTTTCATTAGATGGTCTAAAGCGCTCATTGTTGTAACGAGTGACTTGGAAGCGAGTAGCCTTTCCTTTTGAATAAGCTAGGTTTGCATGAATCTCCCAATATTCTTCCGGAACAAACGATCTAATTTCGCGCTCCCTCTCAACTATAAGTCGCACAGCTACAGACTGCACCCTGCCTGCAGACAAACCTCGGGCAATCTTACTCCAAAGCAAAGGTGACAACATGTAACCTACGACGCGATCAAGAAATCTCCGTGCTTGTTGAGCATTAACCCGATCTACATCGATCTTAGAAGTATTTTTAAACGCTTCCGTGATAGCCTTCTTTGTGATCTCGTTGAATACTACTCTCTGATATTTTGCTTCATCTCCTCCAATCGCCTCCTTTAGATGCCAAGCTATTGCTTCACCCTCTCGATCCAAGTCGGTAGCTAAATAAATAGTTTCACTGCCCTCTGCCAGTCTCCGCAGTTCTTTTACTACATCTTCTTTTTTTGGTAGCAGGTGATATTCGGCCTGCCATTTATTACTGGGATCTATACCCATTCGCTTTATAAGTTGTTTTTTAGAACGTAGTCGCTTGTAATCAGCTTTTGCCTCAGGAGTCATTTTTTTTGTGCGCGCTGCCTCTGCCGCTCTTTGTTTAGCATCTACTTTGCCTGAGCCAGCCTTAGGAAGGTCTCTGATATGTCCAACACTAGATTTGACAATAAAGTCTTTACCAAGATACTTATTGATAGTCTTAGCTTTTGCTGGAGATTCTACTATTACGAGTGATTTACCCATCAAATTTCCCTGAACTATAAGACTTCCAACGCGTGATCTTCCGAGAAGCCAGCATATATAATCCTGAAAATAGCAGAGGTCAAGTCTAATGATGGCTTGACAAAAAATCTATTTAATCTGCACAAGCCGCCCAACTAGCCAAGATACGGGAGATTTTTTCAACATCTTTCACTTCTCCCCTTTCGGTCCAATACACCCCATAACACCTAATATCAAAGCAGGCAGCAAGGACATCCTTCGGTAAGCTACTCAAGGAAATAGGGAATTCATTATTTTTAGTCAAGTTACGCCAGCCCTCTTCATCACGCAGCCACACTTCTCTCTCTTTTTTTAATTCCATTTCTACTGATAATGGAATCCTCAAGCCATAGAAAATTATATCCGCTCTATCGACATTAGGACTTAAATTACACTTATCAAAAATATTATCTTTCCTAAATTCCACAAATAATCCATATTTTAAGGCAGTATCTCTTAATTGAGTGACCAGTCTTTGACGTCTTGTAGGACGAAAATGAAGAATGGGTGCTATCGCCAAAACGAGTATTAAGACTATAAGTAGGTAGACCAAAAACTAACTTCCTCTTCTGTGCAAAAACTAACCATAGCAATTCTTTATGAAAGATACTTGGTATTCTGAAATTACTAGCAAAATCCAGGGACATTAAACCTTGGATAATAGGTTCGAATGGGCGCCCACTTTAATCTTCAGCACTAAAAAGAAATAACCGGAGTGATTGACAATCAAATGGCCATGCCAGCTCTTTACCATCATCCCTCTTAACGACAGGAATGAATTCACCATATCTTTCGAATAACTCTTGAGAAAAAGCGATGTCGGATTTGGTATAATCCTTTCCGGACAAAACAGTCACTAGGAGCTTCTCTGCAACTTCACAAAGATGACACGCTGAAGTTCCATAAAGAACAATATTTTCCATCTGAGACCGCTTGACCTATCTCAATAACTCAGTTGAATAGCATAACAATAACACATGACATAATCTCAAAACTATCCCAACACTGTCTAATATGTACAGTTGTCTTTCTAACCATCAAGTGGCTATTTTCGATATCAAAATTAATTTTTAAGAAAGACGAATCCCAAATCTACAAACGCAAAACAAACCGCTTTTGCTGAGTAGGCATAATTAAAACTTCTAATACAATCTAGTAACTTTTGATAAGATGATTATTATCATAATTCTATATTTTCACCTAGAAAAATGGCAAACGCTAATACCATGAAGACCACTAAAAAACAGAAATCGCATTTTAAAAACATCATAACTGTTTATGGGCAGAATTCAGTTCAAGAAGCGCTAGAGAATTTAGATCTTGACTGCCAAAAGATGCATGTTGCTATAGAAAGAAAAGATAAGCCAAACTTGGCTGATTTGATCAAGCTTGCCAAGCAAAGAAATCTACCTATCAGCTTCCACAAAACAAAAAAGTTGGCTCAAATATCTAAAAACTCTCGACAGGATCAGGGGATAGCTCTAGACGTTCGATGTCCAAAATTTGAAGAACTTGAAGATCACCTTAAAACATCTGGTACGCACAATAACTTAGTCGCACTAGACGGCATTACAAACCCTAAAAATGTTGGCATTATAATCAGATCTGCGACCGCAGCTGGCATGGATGGAGTGCTCTACCCTAGATATAAGACCCCCCAAATTAGCCCTCTAGTTATTCAATCAAGCGCCGGGACTGTCTTTAAAGCTCCCATAATTCGCTGTGACACTTTAGAGGACGCACTAAAAAGATACTTAGAAATTGGATTTGAGATCGTAGTATTAGATGAGAAAAGTAGTCTGTCACTTTTCGATATGCCGCATAAAAAAAGGGCCATTTATGTTCTCGGTGGAGAAAGTTCTGGTAGTTCTTTTTCAATAAAAAAACTATCATCGCATACAATATCGATTCCGATGAAGAATGATGTAGAATCTTTAAATGTGGCCGCCGCCGCAAGCATCCTTTTTTATTCTATAAAACAGAATCGCTTGATTTAGATTTTTAAGTGACTTTTTCGATGACTAATGGCTCACATACCTAAAACCATGATCGCTGCAGTAACCACCGGCACCGGTGGTTACGAAAAGCTAAAAATAAGAGAGATCCCTACTCCAAAAATTAGATCTGGAGAAGTATTAGTTAAGGTTCTAGCGGCGAGTGTTAACAATACTGATATAAATACTCGTCTTGGTTGGTACTCAGATAGAGTAGACAATTCTACTACCCAGTTAGCCGTTCAAGCCAATAAAAAAAGTCAAGATACAGAGCAGCTTAGCGGATGGAATTCAAAAACAATATTCCCATTGATTCAAGGTACAGACTGCTGCGGGGTTGTAGTCAAGGCAGCAGACTTAGGTGCTCAGAATCTAGTCGGTAAAAGAGTAATAGTAAGGCCATGTACTACTTTAAAAGATTCACATAACTGCAGCACTTCTATTTGGATGGGTTCAGATTATAATGGCTCATTTGCAAATTTTATTTCAATATCGACCAAAGATGCCTTCCCGATTTTAAGCCATCTAACTGATGCTGAGCTCGCATCTATACCGTGCGCCTTTGGAACCGCCGAAAATATGCTGATCAAAGCTGGATTAACAGACAACCATCATTTGTTAGTAACTGGAGGATCAGGTGGAGTTGGAACTGCACTTATAAGATTAGCCAAACTTCGAGGTGCAAAGGTAACAGCAATAACTTCTGCAGAAAAAGTTAATCTTGTAAAAGTACTGGGTTGTAATGAAATTATTGACAGAAGCGTACCCGAGGCGATTTTCTTAGAGCAGATTAAAGAAAGGAAGAACAGCTTTGATATAATTGCGGACACTGTCGGCGGTTCTTGGTTTTCAAAACTTTTTGACACTATTCGGCCTGGTGGGAAATATGTTTGTAGCGGCGCCATCGCGGGACCTATTGTAAATCTAGATCTTCGGAAATTATATCTTAAGGATATAACAGCAATTGGCAGCACATCCTGGATAGAAGAGTCTTTTTTTAGAATTGTAGATCTAATCGAGTCAAATCAAATTGAACCGTTAGTACACAAATCATTCTCGTTAACAGATATTGTCAGAGCACAGAAACTATTTATTGAAACCAAACCCTTCGGAAAGATAGCCTTGATTCCTCCTGAATAAAGATTCAGACTTCTCTCCATGCGCTTTAGTGTTCATCTCTTTAGAGAAACTCATTAATCATCTCAGATGAAAATAGAATAATTTAAACTATGGCAAAAAGATTAACGTTAACAAGTAAATGAAAAAAAAATTCATCGAGGATAGTCTAGTTATAAGATCTTTTAGGCAATCCGATATACCTACTATATTTTCGCTAATAGAGCGTCTAGCCATAGACCAAGGAAAAACTCATGAGTTTACAAATGATCCTGATAATTTCAGAAATATTTTCAATAATTCATCTCTAAGCATAAATGTAATTATGGCTGAATATAATAAGACCGCTATTGGTATATGTTTATACTTTTTCAGCTATTCTACCTGGCGCGGAGAAACAGGAATCTATATACAAGACTTATTTGTTGAGTCGCGATACAGAAAGAATAAAATTGGAAAAAAACTAATCGATCGAGCGATAATTGAAGGATCAAATAAGGGTGCGACATATCTACGATTAGCAGTGAATAGCCAAAATAAAACAGCACAAAGCTTTTATGCTAGTCTTGGCCTTGCTGCTGTTACTAATGACATAATCTATGCCGCTTCTGGGCCGGCATTCAAGCAACTAAGAGATTAACTCTTGCCATCAGACGAAAATAATCACCAGATTAAAACTGTATTACTAGTTGGCGCCTCTGGATATATTGGACGGCATGTGGCGCAGAGACTTCTCCAAAAAGAACATAACGTAATATCTCTATATAGAAAGGTGCCCGAGCTCGAAAGACCACCGAGAAATAAACAGGTAACAAATTTAGTGGTTGACCTAAATAACAAAGATGAATTGAAGACCTTTAGTGATTCCTGCCCGCCTTTCGATGCTGTAATTTCTTGCCTCGGGAGCAGGACTGGAGGGATTCAAGATTCCTGGAATTCTGAGTACCTTGTAAATCTTAATATCCTGCGATTAGCACTTAAGCGTTCCGCAAAGAAGTTTGTCCTGCTCTCAGCTATTTGCGTTCAAAAACCAAGACTTCATTTTCAACGTGCCAAGCTTGCCATGGAAAATGAGCTAATCCATTCGAGAATGGCATATACAATAATTAGACCCACGGCCTTTTTTAAATCCCTAGCTGGGCAGGTTGATAGAGTGAAATCTGGAAGAAAATTTATCACATTCGATAACGGCGAGATCACTTCGTGCAAACCTATATCAGAACGTGATTTAGCCGAATTTATATGCAGCTCATTAACTAATCCAAAAATGGAAAACAAGATATTACCAATCGGAGGGCCCTCGCCAGCAATTACTCCCCTAGATCAAGGGAACCTTCTTTTTAATCTAACTGGAAAAAAGCCAAAGTTTTTAAGAGTGCCTTCAAATTTTTTAAAAGTTTTGCAAACAACTTTAGCTCCATTGTCTTATTTTTCCTCTTCCTTTCGAGACAGAATTGAGTTTCTTAGAATTGCCCACTACTATGCTACTGAGTCCATGCTTTATTGGGAAAACGAAAGCATAGGATACTCTTCTGAGAAAACTCCCGAATTTGGAACAGAAAGTTTAAAATATTTTTATATGCGGGTATTGAAGAAGGGACTAGATGAGCAGGATCTGGGAAGTCATAAACTATTTTGAAGCTATTTTGCTAAATGTTTCATCGCGTCCTCCAAACCATTTAATGTTAGCGGATACATACGCTTATTCATAATCTGATAGGTGATCCCGATGGATTGCGTGTAATCCCATTCTTGCTGTGGCACAGGGTTCAACCACACAACTTTATCATAAGTAGTTAACAATCGATTCATCCAGATCTCTCCAGCTTCATCATTCCAATGTTCGACAGAGCCGCCAGGTTGCAATATTTCATAAGGAGACATCGATGCATCGCCCACAAATATAACTTTATAATCATGGCTATATTTATGTAAGACATCCAATATATTGTATCTTTCGTTATGACGACGAATGTTGTTTTTCCAAACACTCTCATAAATGAAATTGTGGAAATAGAAGAGCTGCATGTATTTGAATTCGTTGCGCGCGGCGGAAAATAATTCCTCACAGACTCTCACATGAGGATCCATCGAGCCGCCAACATCAAAAAAAAGGAGCACCTTAACGGCATTTCTTCTTTCGGGCACCATTTTAATATCTAAAAGACCTGCATTCTTTGCAGTACATGAGATCGTATCAGCTAAATCTAATTCGTCTGTAGCACCAGTTCGAGCAAACTTTCGAAGTCTACGAAGCGCTAATTTTATATTCCTAATCCCAATCTGAATGTTGTCGTCGAGATCCCTAAAATCTCTCTTATCCCAAACCTTTACTGCCCTACTATTCTTTCCATTAGGACCCACACGAATTCCTTCCGGATGATATCCTTCTTGGCCAAATGGGGAAGTGCCACCAGTGCCAATCCATTTGTTGCCTCCCTGATGACGCTTCTTTTGCTCTTCGAGCCTTTTTTTGAATTCTTCGATCAATTTGTCTAACCCGCCAAGAGACTCTATCTTAGCTTTATCTTCATCCGACAATTGCTTCAGAAATTCACTTCGGAGCCAGTCATCAGGAATGAGCGCCTCTATTACGCCATCTAAACTGTCTAACTCATTGAAGTGATTACTAAATGCTTTATCAAAGCGGTCAAAATATTTTTCATCCTTGACTAAACAGGTGCGACTAAAGAAATAAAATTCATCGAGATTTCCAAATGCTATATTTTTCTTAAGACCTAGCATTAGATCGAGCAATTCTCTGGTGGTTACTGGCACACCGGAGTCACGTAGCCCATGAAAAAAGTTGACTAACATCTACGATGAAGATGTTTCGCGCCTATGCATGAACGCTAAACGTTCCAGCATGTGGACATCTTGCTCGTTTTTTAATAAAGCTCCATAAAGAGGAGGTATTGCTTTTGTAGCATCTCGATCTTTTAAAATCTCATCTGGAATATCATCCGACATTAGAAGCTTAAGCCAATCAATAAGTTCTGATGTGGAAGGTTTTTTCTTTAAACCCGGAATATCACGTAAATCAAAAAAGACTTCTAATGCATCTTGCACTAAATCTTTCGCAATATTTGGATAATGAACATCAATAATTTTACTCATGGTTTCTCTACTTGGAAACTTTATGAAGTGGAAGAAACACCGTCTTAAAAAAGCATCTGGAAGTTCTTTTTCATTATTACTAGTTATAACAATAATTGGCCTATGCTTCGCCTTTATAGTTTCTCCAGTTTCATATACATAAAACTCCATCTTATCTAATTCTACAAGCAGGTCATTAGGAAATTCTATATCCGCCTTATCAACTTCGTCTATTAAAAGCACCACCTGATGATCTGACGAAAAGGCATCCCAAAGCTTACCTCGCTTTATATACTGTGAGATATTTTTAACTTTTTCATCACCCAACTGAGAATCTCTCAGGCGAGATACAGCGTCGTATTCATATAGACCTTGCTGAGCTTTAGTAGTACTTTTAATATGCCATTGGATAAG